>NZ_JBVVPB010000003.1:292500-484533 GCF_055807435.1 Bradyrhizobium sp. Ken51
ATCGCATTACTCGTACGGGGCTATCACCCTCTAAGGCCCAGCTTTCCTGACTGGTTCCGATTGTCTTTGATGTATCACTGGCCTGGTCCGCGTTCGCTCGCCACTACTAACGGAGTCTCTGTTGATGTCCTTTCCTCCAGGTACTTAGATGTTTCAGTTCCCTGGGTTTGCTTGAAACCTCCTATGTATTCAGAAGTCTCATACCTTCTTTTGATAACCGGAAATCCAAAACCTCTTCGATCGAAATCTAAAGGCCTAGGCATCTCACATTTCTGTTCGAACCCCACACCACAGTCTTTCGACTGAGGTCTTGGAGTTCCGGCTATCGAAGGTGGGTTTCCCCATTCGGAAATCCATGGATCAAAGCTTCTTCGCAGCTCCCCACGGCTTATCGCAGCGTAGCACGTCCTTCATCGCCTCTCAGCGCCAAGGCATCCACCGAACACCCTTAAGGCACTTGATTGCTCTCATTATCAATGTCCACACACTCGGCAGAATGTTGTCTGCAGAATTGCCAAGAAACCTAAGTCTCTAAGGCACGCGCCCTCGATGAACGCTATCTGCAGCCGGACAATGATTAGAAAGACCAGCTTGCTTCGTAAGATCGTTCCGATAGCGAGGCGGTCAAGCTTCGCTAAAAGGATCATTTACAACTCGCTTGTCTTTCAGATGCAGCCTTGTGAGCTACCCTGGAAGACGCACGAGCGCCGAAATGATCCGGAGATAATGAAGTATCGCGCAACAATTGCTTGTTGCCCGATCCAACTCGGATCGATCTCCTCTTTACGATGTCAGAAATCACGCAGCTTACTGTCCATCCGGACTAGTAAGTGCGAAGTGATGTTTCGCGGACGACGGTATGGATAGTCGGTGATCAAACCATCTGGTGGAGCCAGACGGGATCGAACCGACGACCTCATGCTTGCAAAGCACGCGCTCTCCCAGCTGAGCTATGGCCCCGTAACCAGAAGACGAATGCTCACTCGATGAGTGTGGTGGGCCTGGGAAGACTTGAACTTCCGACCTCACGCTTATCAAGCGCGCGCTCTAACCAACTGAGCTACAAGCCCCTAACGCATATCCAGTCAAGGACCAGGGATTCTGCAAGGTTGCAGCCCCAGCGCGTGTTCGTCCGCGAAGAAAGAGAAACGAAGACGGCGAAATCCCGCCAATGCAGCTCAACGATCCTGACGACCGTTGGCCACTGATGTTTCTAAAACGGTTCGATAGAAGCAAGCTTCTGAAGAACCATCCTTAGAAAGGAGGTGATCCAGCCGCAGGTTCCCCTACGGCTACCTTGTTACGACTTCACCCCAGTCGCTGACCCTACCGTGGCCGGCTGCCTCCCTTGCGGGTTAGCGCACCGTCTTCAGGTAAAACCAACTCCCATGGTGTGACGGGCGGTGTGTACAAGGCCCGGGAACGTATTCACCGTGGCGTGCTGATCCACGATTACTAGCGATTCCAACTTCATGGGCTCGAGTTGCAGAGCCCAATCCGAACTGAGACGGCTTTTTGAGATTTGCGAAGGGTTGCCCCTTAGCGTCCCATTGTCACCGCCATTGTAGCACGTGTGTAGCCCAGCCCGTAAGGGCCATGAGGACTTGACGTCATCCCCACCTTCCTCGCGGCTTATCACCGGCAGTCTCCTTAGAGTGCTCAACTAAATGGTAGCAACTAAGGACGGGGGTTGCGCTCGTTGCGGGACTTAACCCAACATCTCACGACACGAGCTGACGACAGCCATGCAGCACCTGTGTTCCAGGCTCCGAAGAGAAGGTCACATCTCTGCGACCGGTCCTGGACATGTCAAGGGCTGGTAAGGTTCTGCGCGTTGCGTCGAATTAAACCACATGCTCCACCGCTTGTGCGGGCCCCCGTCAATTCCTTTGAGTTTTAATCTTGCGACCGTACTCCCCAGGCGGAATGCTTAAAGCGTTAGCTGCGCCACTAGTGAGTAAACCCACTAACGGCTGGCATTCATCGTTTACGGCGTGGACTACCAGGGTATCTAATCCTGTTTGCTCCCCACGCTTTCGTGCCTCAGCGTCAGTATCGGGCCAGTGAGCCGCCTTCGCCACTGGTGTTCTTGCGAATATCTACGAATTTCACCTCTACACTCGCAGTTCCACTCACCTCTCCCGAACTCAAGATCCTCAGTATCAAAGGCAGTTCTGGAGTTGAGCTCCAGGATTTCACCCCTGACTTAAAGACCCGCCTACGCACCCTTTACGCCCAGTGATTCCGAGCAACGCTAGCCCCCTTCGTATTACCGCGGCTGCTGGCACGAAGTTAGCCGGGGCTTATTCTTGCGGTACCGTCATTATCTTCCCGCACAAAAGAGCTTTACAACCCTAGGGCCTTCATCACTCACGCGGCATGGCTGGATCAGGCTTGCGCCCATTGTCCAATATTCCCCACTGCTGCCTCCCGTAGGAGTTTGGGCCGTGTCTCAGTCCCAATGTGGCTGATCATCCTCTCAGACCAGCTACTGATCGTCGCCTTGGTGAGCCATTACCTCACCAACTAGCTAATCAGACGCGGGCCAATCTTTCGGCGATAAATCTTTCCCCGTAAGGGCTTATCCGGTATTAGCACAAGTTTCCCTGTGTTGTTCCGAACCAAAAGGTATGTTCCCACGCGTTACTCACCCGTCTGCCGCTGACGTATTGCTACGCCCGCTCGACTTGCATGTGTTAAGCCTGCCGCCAGCGTTCGCTCTGAGCCAGGATCAAACTCTCAAGTTGGACTTGAACTTTGAACCGGCTGATCACAACGTTTTGACGAGGTCCCACCATTTTTCATCGACCGAAGTCGATGAGCTGCCCGCGATTCACATCGCTGGCAACGATGGTGTAACCTTAAAACGTGTACCGCCGAAGTCTTTCGTCCGGCCCCGATCCAAAAAGCCGAAGCTCTTTAAATGCGAGACCCGCAAGGACTCCGCCGTCCACGTTTCTCTTTCTTCATCTTCACTTGTCAAACAGCCCGGGACCAAGAGGCCCCAACCTTCCAGAGAGGAAGGGTTCCGACACCCTTACCGACGATGGATGAACTCCAATCGACTTACGTCGACTGTTGTGTCACTCAACAAGGTGAGGAGCATCAGTGGCGCGTTCGCTCGCCTTGGTCAGTGACCCGGCGGCGCCGCGCTCAGTGGTCGGGTTATAGGCCCCACCCATCGGGGTTGTCAACGCCGATTGTCAGAAAATCGTCGCACGGTGGATTGTTGCGAAAACATTGGCGATTCCAGTGAGTTAGAGAAGCGCCGAGCGGCTGGATCGGGCCGGCGCGGAGAAAAAACCCAAAAAAAGTTTGGGCCCGAGGGGGCTCCGGAAGCGGCATGGAGGTGCCTTGAACGCGGCTCGGTCGCGACCTGACGCGGCTAGGGGCGCCCGCCCGTGGAAGGCCCCTGGCTCCCGGCCGTTTAGGGAAACTTTTCCATATTAGGCGCCGTACTTGAGCCACAATCCCCCGGCGTTCTGGTACAGACAAAGCTTGAATCGCAGGGATGCCAGTGGGGGCTGCCGGCGGTTCGTGTGGGGTCAGAGGAAGGCGATCATACGATGAAGCGGCCTTCTTCAGACATTCGAGACACATCGAGAGATCTTTTTCCGCTTAGCTGTTCGTAATTTCGGCCGGTCCGTCATCTGGGCCTTCTGACCGCGGATGCCTATGCGGCTTGCCTTTTCCAGAGACGCCCCGAAGAGGGCGGCGTAAGGAGGGGCTCAAGACAGGACTGCTCGGAACGAGGCTGCTCGAAATCGGGCTCTCGGGTCGTTGATTGGGGGACTTGGGTTGAACCACAGGACGTCACGCGGCGCTTACGGGCGTGAGACCGGGATCATCGATCTCGGCCACGAGCCGCCGCTGTCCGTCGATGGTTCGGAAGCCGCCGTCATCGATCGCCGCCGTGTTTCGGTGCAATGGTTCAGCGGGACGATTCTAACCGGACTTTGCGGCGCAGCCCTGATCGGCGGCGCCGTTTTCGCTTCGCTCGATGGCGAGATGACCTTCGCCAAGGTGCCGGAGCGCGTCGAAGGCGCTCTGCGCGGCGCATTCGGCGCAGCCGATCGCGCCGCCACGCTGCACAAGAGCGACCGCCTGCCGCCCCCGAACGAATCCACGGCCTCGCGCAACATCGTGCGCGTCTCGACCGTCGCCCGCGTCGGCAACCGCGACGTGATGCGGGTGCGTCCCTTCATCCGGATTGCCGGCAATCTGTCGATGACGACGAGCGATCTGTCGGCGAAGATCCCGCCGTTCAACGCCCAGCGCCTTCTCACCGATGTCGGCTCCGATCCGAAGACGGCATCCGAGGATCCGAACAATCCGGAAGCCGTCGAACCCGACGCCGAGGTCTCGTTCGTCACCAAGGACCTCTCCCAGGTGCTGCCGAAAGCCAAGATTTCCGCAGTGGTGGCGCTCGACGACATCCTGATGCGGGTGCGCGATGCCGCCAACTGGCGCGGCAATGGCGGGGTGCGCTACGCCGCGCTCTCCAATGCTGCGGCCGACGTCTCCGGCGCGACCGGCCCGTCCGAGATCAGAAGCGCCTACGCCACCGAAGTTTCGCCGTCCGATCCCTATGCCGGCTTCGAGACGCGCGTGGTGCCGGAAAACGTCACGCTGCTGCCGAAGACCAAGGAGCAGATCACCGGCGGCAATCCCAACGGCGAACGCGTCCACGTGGTCAAGAAGGGCGACAGCGTCGCCGGCGTGCTGCGTGATCTCGGCGCCACGGCCGAGGAGATCAAGGCGATCACCGCGACACTTGGGCCGCGCGGCCGCGACGGCGGCCTGAAGGAAGGCGAGAAGCTGCGCATCCTGATGGCGCCCGCAAGCCCCGGCGCCCGTCTGCAGCCCTACCGCGTCGTGATCGCCAACGAGACCATGGTCGAGGCGATCGCGGCGCTGTCCGATCTCGGCAAATACGTCGCGGTCGACGTCTCCAGCATGAATACCGTCGCCGAGGCGGCGGCGAACGCCAACAGCGACGACGATGACGACGATGACGGCACGGGCGTGCGGCTCTATCAGAGCATCTACGAGACCGCGATGCGCAACAAAGTGCCGATGCCCGTCATCGACGACATGATCAAGATCTATTCCTACGACGTCGATTTCCAGCGCAAGGTGGCGCCGGGCGATTCATTCGACGTGTTCTACGCCGGCGAAGACGAAGGCGTGACCGCGAGCGAAAAGAACGACGTGCTGTTCGCTTCGCTCACGCTCGGCGGCGAGACCAAGAAATACTACCGCTACCAGAGCCCCGACGACGGCGTCGTCGACTACTATGACGAGACCGGCAAGAGCGCGAAGAAGTTCCTGGTGCGCAAGCCCGTCAACAACGCCATCATGCGCTCCGGCTTCGGCGGCCGCCGTCACCCCATCCTCGGCTATGTGAAGATGCATACCGGCGTCGACTGGGCCACCTCCTACGGCACGCCGATCTTCGCCTCCGGCAACGGCGTGATCGAGAAGGCCGGCCCCGAGGGCGGCTACGGCAAATACATCCGCATCAAGCATAACAACGGCTACGAGACCGCCTACGGCCACATGTCGGCCTTCGCCAAGGGCATGGAGCCCGGCAAGAAGGTGCGGCAGGGCCAGGTGATCGGCTTCGTCGGTTCGACCGGCGCGTCGACTGGCCCGCACGTCCACTACGAAATCCTGGTCAACGGCCGCTTCGTCGATCCGCTGCGTGTGAAACTGCCGCGCGGCCGCTCGCTGGAAGGCCCGATGCTGGCCGGCTTCGAGAAGGAGCGCGATCGGCTCGACGGCATGATGAGCGGCCGCGCCGGCGCGATCGCCCGGATGTCAGACGCAACCGGCGGTCCGCTGCAGGTCACCAACCGCTAAAGCCGGCGAACCGGCCGAGATCGGCCGGACACCTTCAAACACGATCCGGATTTGACGTCGTCGTGCAGGTCCGCTTGGCGCCATCACAACGTCAAGTTTCGTTTGCCAAAGCGGCATGAGGAGCGAATACTTTCCAAAAAACCGGGAGGTCTCGCCATGAAGAACAGGCTCGCCTGCGCAGCCTTCGTCGCTGCGATTGTCTCCGCAACCAGCGTTTCGGCTGAAAACTGGGAGGTCACCCGGCTCGTCCCGGGCTCGGCGTTCCACGGCGTGCACGGGCTTGCGATCGACAAGGCCGGCCATCTGTTTGCCGGCAGCGTCGCGGGCGCGGCGCTCTACGAGGTCGACATCGCCGGCGGTACCGCCAAGGTTGCAATCCCCGCTCCGATCGGAATGGCCGATGACATCGCGTTCGCGCCCGACGGCACCATGGCCTGGACCGGATTCCTGGCCGGCGATCTCTATTCGCGCAAGGGCGACGGCCCGATCAAGAAGCTCGCCAGCGGCCTTCCCGGTATCAATTCGCTCGCCTTCCGCAAGGACGGCAGGCTGTACGCCACCACCGTCTTCCTCGGCGACACGCTCTATGAGATCGACGTCGAGGGCGTCAAACCGCCGCGCCAGATCATGGAGAAGATGGGTGGCCTCAATGGCTTCGAGTTCGGTCCCGACGACAAGCTCTACGGTCCGCTCTGGTTCAAGGGGCAGGTCGCAAAGGTCGACGTCGACAAGGCCGAGCTGACCGTCGTCGCCGAGGGCTTCAAGGTCCCGGCCGCGGTGAACTTTGATTCCAAGGGCAATCTCTGGGTGGTCGACACCGCGCTCGGCCAGCTCGTTCGGGTCGATCCCAAGTCGGGCACCAAGACCATGGTCGCGCAATTGAAGCCGTCGCTGGACAATCTCGCGATCGACGACGAGGACCGAATCTACGTCTCCAACATGGCCGACAACGGCATTCAGGAGGTCGATCCGGCGACCGGCCAGGCGCGGCAGGTCATCATCGGCAAGCTCGCTTTGCCCGGCGGCATCGGCGTCACGTCAGAGAGCGGCAAGGATACGATCCACGTCGCCGACGTGTTCGCTTATCGCACGGTGGACGGCGCGACCGGCGAGGTCATCGAGAAAGCCCGCATGCACGCCGCCGGCGTCACGCTCGAATATCCGATGAGCGCGACCGCGAAGGGCAACGATGTGGTGCTGTCGAGCTGGTTCACCGGCACGGTTCAGGTGATCGACGGCAAGACCGGCGCCATCCGCGACATGCTGCACGGCTTCAAGGCGCCGCACGACGCGCTCGTGCTCGCGGACGGCAGCATTCTGGTGGCCGAGCTTGGCACCAAATCGCTGGTCCGCGTCAGCGGCGAGCACGGCAAGGACCGCACCCCGCTGATCGGCGGCCTCGAAGGCCCGGTCGGGCTCGTCGGCGGATCGAGCGGCGAGGTCTTTGTCACCGAAGCCTTCGCGGGCGTCGTGTCCAAAATCGAGACGAACGGCGAAAAGACCGTGCTCGCCAAGGACCTGAAAATGCCCGAGGGGATCGCACGCGCCAGGGACGGCAAGCTGATCGTGGCGGAGGTCGGTGCCAAGCGATTGATCGAGATCGCGCCGGAGACCGGCAAGGTCACCGAGATCGCCGCCAATCTTCCGATCGGCCTGACGGGTGCGCCCGGAGGACTGCCAACCCACATCCCGACGGGCGTCGGCATCGGGGAATCCGGCACGATCTATTTCTCTTCTGACATCGAGAACGCGATCTACAAAGTCACGAAGAAATAAGTCCCCGCAGTAGTTCGCCAACAACCCGCAAAACAAACCGCCCCGGAGAGGTCGACATCTCCGGGGCGGCTTGTGGCTTCAGGCTTCGAATGCCGGCGATCAGTTCAGCTTGCGCTTCGACACCGGCGCCTCGAACTGGGCGATCTCCGCGGTCTGCGGCGCCTTGCCGTTGAAGGTCAGCACGTTGCCTTCAGACGAGATCGCAACGCTGTCGCCGTCCTTGACGTCGCCGGCAAGGATCATCTCGGCGAGCGGATCCTGGACGTGACGCTGGATCACGCGCTTCAGCGGCCGTGCGCCGTAGGCGGGATCCCAGCCCTTGGCGGCGAGCCAGTCGCGGCCCGCAGCGTCGAGCGTCAGCACGATCTTGCGATCGGTCAAAAGCTTTTGCAGCCGCGCGAACTGGATTTCGACGATCCGGCCCATCTCGCTCCTCTGCAAGCGATGGAACAGGATGATCTCGTCGACGCGGTTGAGGAATTCGGGGCGGAAATGCCCCCGCACCATTCCCATCACCTGCTCGCGCACGGCCGAAGTGTCCTCGCCCTCCGGCTGGTTCACCAGAAACTCCGAACCGAGGTTCGAGGTCATGATGATCAGCGTGTTGCGGAAGTCGACGGTGCGACCCTGGCCGTCGGTAAGGCGGCCGTCGTCGAGCACCTGCAACAGGACATTGAAGACGTCGGGATGCGCCTTCTCGATCTCGTCGAACAGCACCACCTGGTAGGGCCGGCGCCGCACCGCTTCGGTCAGTGCACCGCCCTCGTCATAGCCGACATAGCCCGGAGGCGCGCCGATCAGCCGCGAGACCGAGTGCTTCTCCATGTACTCGGACATGTCGAGGCGAACCATCGCGGTCTCGTCGTTGAACAGATATTCGGCGAGCGCTTTCGTCAGCTCGGTCTTGCCGACGCCGGTCGGCCCCAGGAACATGAACGAGCCGGTCGGCCGGTTCGGATCCTGCAGCCCCGCGCGGGAACGGCGCACGGCGGTCGCGACCGCACGCACGGCCTCGGCCTGGCCGACGACGCGCTTGCCGAGCGAGTCCTCCATTCTCAGGAGCTTGTCCTTCTCGCCTTCCAGCATCTTGTCGACGGGCACGCCGGTCCAGCGCGAGACCACCTGCGCGATATGGTTGGCGGTGACCGCCTCCTCCATCATCTCGCCGGAGTTTTCCTTGGCCTCGATGTCTGCAAGCTGCTTTTCCAGCTCGGGGATCCGGCCATAGGCCAGCTCACCGGCCTTCTGGAATTCACCGCGGCGCTGCGCGTTGGCAAGTTCGACTCGCAAGCCGTCGAGCTCGGCCTTCAGCTTCTGGGCGTCGGAGAGCTTGTTCTTCTCCGCGCTCCAGCGTGCGGTGAGCGCCGCGGACTTCTCCTCGAGGTCGGCCAGTTCCTTCTCCAAGGTCTGCAGGCGGCTCTTCGAACCGGCATCGCTCTCTTTCTTCAATGCTTCCTGTTCGATCTTCAGCCGGATGATTTCCCGATCCATCGAATCCAGCTCTTCCGGCTTGGAATCGACCTGCATCTTGAGCCGCGCGGCCGCCTCGTCCATGAGGTCGATCGCCTTGTCCGGCAGGAAGCGGTCGGTGATGTAGCGGTTGGACAGCGTCGTGGCGGCGACCAGCGCGGAATCGGTGATCCGCACGCCATGGTGCTGCTCGTACTTGTCCTTCAGCCCGCGCAGAATGGAGATCGTATCCTCGACCGAAGGCTCGCTGACGAAGATCGGCTGGAAACGCCGCGCCAGCGCCGCGTCCTTTTCGACGTGCTTCTGGTACTCGTCGAGCGTGGTCGCGCCGATGCAGTGCAGCTCGCCGCGGGCGAGCGCAGGCTTGAGCAGGTTGGACGCGTCCATCGCGCCATCGCCCTTGCCGGCGCCGATCAGCGTGTGCATCTCGTCGATGAACAGGACGAAATTGCCCTCGCTCCCGGTCACCTCCTGGAGCACGGCCTTCAGCCGCTCCTCGAACTCGCCGCGATATTTTGCACCTGCAATCAGCGAGCCGAGGTCGAGCGACAACAGCTTCTTGTCCTTCAGGCTCTCCGGCACGTCGCCGTTGACGATGCGCAGCGCCAGGCCCTCGGCGATGGCAGTCTTGCCGACACCGGGCTCGCCGATCAGGACCGGATTGTTCTTGGTCCGGCGCGACAGCACCTGGATCGTGCGCCGGATCTCCTCGTCGCGGCCGATGACCGGATCGAGCTTGCCGTCGCGCGCCGCCTGGGTGAGGTCGCGGGCATATTTCTTCAGCGCGTCATACGCGTTCTCTGCGGTTGCGGAGTCGGCGGTCCGGCCCTTGCGCAGCGCTTCGATCGCCGCGTTGAGGTTCTGCGGGGTGACGCCGCCCTTGGCCAGGATCGCACCCGCCTCGCTGGTCTTCTCCAGCGCGAGGCCGAGCAGCAGCCGCTCGACCGTGACAAAGCTGTCGCCGGCCTTCTCGCCGGCCTTTTCGGCGGCGTCGAAAGTGCGGGCGAGCTCGGGCGCCAGATAGATCTGGCCGGCGCCGCCGCCTGAGACCTTCGGCACCTTGCTCAAGGCGTCCTCGGTCGCCTTCAGGATTGCGCGGGAATTGCCGCCGGCGCGGTCGATCAGGCCGGCAGCGAGGCCTTCATTGTCGTCCAGCAGCACTTTCAGGACGTGCAGGGTCGAAAACTGCTGGTGCCCTTCGCGCACCGCAAGCGACTGCGCGGACTGGACGAAGCCCCTGGAGCGTTCGGTATATTTGTCGATATTCATATCGTGGTCTTTCCCTCGGCCTGCCCCTGGAGCCCTCTAAGGCACTCCAAACGGCATCTTCATTGGGTTTCCGATTACCGCATTGACGTTTCTCAACCGGTAACGGTCGTTATCAGCCGGCGCTGGCGCCGGCCTGACCCAGATGTGGGAAGCGAGGCTTCGGACCGGAAGAGGCGAGTTCACAATTTCGTGCGCGGACCCGCCGCTTGGCGCCGGTGGGCCGAATCCCCTAAGTAGCGGCATGACACCTAGCGCAATGACAGCCAGCCAGACCGGCGAGATCACCGGCCTCTACCGCTACGCGATCAAGGGCCTGACGCCGGAGCCCCTGCTTCGCGTCTTCCTGCGAGCCGGCCAGACCCTGCCCGCCGACCGCCGCTACGCCATCGAGAACGGCCCCAGCGGCTTCGATCCGGAAGAGCCGCAGTGGAAGCCGAAGACCCAGTTCCTGATGCTGGCGCGGAATGAGCGGCTGGCTTCGCTCGACAGCCGGTTCGAGGACGCGACCAACCGCCTGATCATCCGCAAGGACGGCCAGATCGTCGCCAGTGGGGATCTCGAGACCGCGGCCGGGCGCGCCGCCGTCGAGGACTATTTCAGGGACAACTTTCAGCCGGAGCTGAAGGGCCCGCCCAAGGTCCTGTCCGGCCGTGACCACAGCTTTTCCGACGTCGCCCGCAAGGTCGTGTCCATCATCAATCTCGACAGCGTCCGCGCGCTCGAGACCATGCTCGGCGGCGCCGCCGTCCACCCGCTGCGCTTCCGCGCCAATCTCTACGTGAAGGGCTGGCCGGCCTGGTCCGAACTCGACCTCGTCGGCCAGACGCTGGCGATCGGACAGGCCCGGCTGCAAGTGGTCAAGCGCATCAAGCGCTGCCCGGCTACCAATGTCGACCCTGATACCGCCAGACGCGATCTCGAAATCCCGGCCGCGCTGTCGAGCAATCTCGGCCACATGGACTGCGGCATCTATGCCGAGGTGATCGCCGACGGCGACATCGGCGTGGGTGACGCGGTTGCGTTGGAAGAGCCGAAGCTGGTGTGACGCGGCGCCGGCTCCACGTACTCCGTCATTGCGAGCGCAGCGAAGCAATCCAGATATCGATCTGCTGAGACGGTCTGGATTGCCTCGTCGCTTCGTTCCCCGCAATGACGGGGAGAAGAAACCTCAATTCGGCATCACATAGGCATAGATCCGGCCGCGCGAGACCGGTGCTTCGCGGACGCGGTTGCCGTTATTGCCTGAGATCATGATCGGATTCCCTTGCGCGTCGACACCGGTGATGATGCCAACATGACCGCCCCGGCCGCCGCGCGACATGACCGCGATGGCGCCGACCTGCGGACCGGAGACGCGCGTGCCGTAATGCGCGAACGAATTCGCCATATCGGAGCCGGTGCCACGGTGACCGGTTTTCTCAAGCACCATGTTCATGAACCGCGCGCACCACAGGCTGCCGCGGCCGGTCGGATTGCCGCCGACATAGCGGCGCGCCTCGGACACGAGGCCCGACCCGCCGCCAAAGCCGCCGCTGCTCGTCGCGCTATTGGCCATGCCGCCGACATTCGCGTCAGTGGCCAGGCCACCGCCACGTCTCGTGGCGATTCGACGGCTGGCGCGCGTGGTCATCCCGCCGCTGGTAACCATTCCAGCGTTGCCGCTCATGGCCATTGCACCGCTGCCGCTCATGGCCATCCCACCGCTGCCGCTCGTGGCCATTCCACCGCTGCCGCTCATGGCCATTCCACCGCTGCCGCTCATGGCGATGCCGCCGCTATTGGCGTTCGGGTCATAGCTGGCGAAGGTGTTGCCGAAGCCGCTCGCCTGCAATTGCGCCGCGCCGCGCTCGAAGCGCGAGCTGCGTGCGTGATATCGGGAATAATGATGATGTCTGCTGGCGTGATGCGTGTAAGCGTAAGCGTACCGCTCTGTGCTATGACGATGAGGTCGTGCTGACGCCGGAAAGGCGAGTGCGGCGATCGCCGCGAAGAAAACAGCCAGCGCGACGACACAGCGCGACAGGCGAGACGCAAACAACTCGAACATTCTTCATCCTTCGTTGACACCCCCACTTCCCAATCGGCCCGTGCGGTGGCCGACATCCGCGGGCTGTATCAGTATCCCGATGTGGCGAGAACAAGACGCGGTCGCGAAGATTTTGGACGATGATTAACAAGTGTTAGCATCATATGCGCTGACCGCAGGACGGCATTCCAATGCCGCAGCCACCTCAGGGAGAAAACCGGATGCCTCACGCCCTCACGAAAGACAATTGTCGTCTCTACTTCGAAGAAGCAGGCGCGGGCACGCCGATTATTTTTCTGCACGAATTCGCGGCCGACTACACCAATTGGGAGCCGCAGATGCGCTACTTTTCGCGCGGCCATCGCTGCATCACCTATTCCGCGCGCGGCTACACGCCATCGGACGTGCCTGATGGCGAGGTCTACGGCTATACGCATTTCTATACCGATGCGCTCGCGGTGCTCGACCATCTGAAGATCGATCGCGCGCACTTCGTCGGCCTCTCGATGGGCGCCTATTCGTCGCTCCAGATCGGGCTCAACGCGCCCCAACGCGCGCTGTCGATGACGCTCGCCGGCGTCGGCTCAGGCTCGGAGATCGAGAACCTCGACGCCTGGCGCAAGCAGTGCCGCGCCAACGCGGAGCAATTCGAGATGCTCGGCTCAGCCGAAGTCGCAAAAGTCACGCGCGAGGCGCCGAGCCGGATTCCCTTCCTGGTGAAGGACCCGCGTGGCCACGCCGATTTCTACGCTGCCCTGGCGCGGCACGACGCCAAGGGATCGGCGCGGACGATGCGCGGGTTTCATGCCGGCCGTCCCTCGATCTTTACGATGACGGACGCGATCAGAGGCGCCACGAAGCCGGCACTCATCATCTGCGGCGACGAGGACGATCCGTGCGTGGGCGCAAGCCTGTTCCTGAAGAAGCATCTGCCTGCGGCGGGGCTCGCCATGTTTCCGAAGTCCGGCCACGTGCTCAATCTCGAAGAGCCCGCCCTGTTCAACGAAACGGTGGAACGGTTCGTCACGCTGGTGGAAGCGGGAAGATGGCCGGTACGCGATCCGAGATCGCTGGCGGCGCATTAGCGCTACGCTCGCAATGACGAAAAACTACTTCCTGCCGCCCCGCGTCAGCAGAAACACGCCCTGCTCGCCGAACAGATTCCACACCCACCAGGGCATCCGCAGCCGCAGCGGGCGGCCGTAGAGGTCGAGCGCCTCGGCACGTTCCATCTTGACGTCGATCGCGTCGCAGAGTTCGACGAAGTCCTTGATGGTACAGAAATGGATGTTGGCGGTGTCATACCAGCTTGCCGGCAGATTCTCCGTGCGCGGCATGTGGCCGCCGATCAGGAGCTGGAGCCGCATCTTCCAGAAGCCGAAATTCGGGAACGACACGATGGCGCGGCGGCCGATGCGCAGCAAATTCTCCAGCACCACTTTCGGCTGCCGCGTCGCCTGCAAGGTTTGCGACAGGATCACGTAGTCGAAGGCGTCATCCGGATAATTCACGAGGTCGGTGTCGGCATCGCCCTGCACCACCGCCAGACCCTTGGCGACGCAGCGGTTGACGCCCTCGCGCGACAGCTCGATGCCGCGGCCGTCGACGCCGCGGGTTTCCAGCAGTTGGAGCAGGTCGCCCTCGCCGCAGCCGACGTCGAGCACCTTCGAGCCCGGCTTGACCATCTCGGCGACCAGCACATGGTCGGCGCGAAAATCACCGGGCCGCCCGGTCGCAACGCCGCCCAGCGGCAACGCTTCCTGTACAGACATGCCTAGCCGTCCTTGTTAAGCATTCTTGGCGGCAAGCCCGCGCGCCTTGCCTGCCGACTGCAGGAAGGCACGGGCGATGTCGAAGAACTCGGGCACGTCGAGCAGGAACGCGTCGTGACCGCGATCGGTCTCGATCTCGGCGAACGACACCCGCGCACTCGACGCATTCAGCGCGTGCACCAGCGCGCGCGATTCCGAGGTCGGGAACAGCCAGTCGCTGGTGAAGGAGACCACGCAGAAGCGGGTCTGGATTCCCGCGAACGCCTTCGCCAGCACGCCGCCATGGTCGCCGGCAATGTCGAAATAGTCCATCGCGCGGGTCAGATAGAGATAGGAGTTCGCGTCGAAGCGCTCGACGAAGGACGAGCCCTGGTAGCGCAGATAGGACTCGACCTGGAAGTCGGCGTCGAACGAGAAGGTCGGCAGCTCGCGGTCCTGCATGCGCCGTCCGAATTTTCGATGCAGCGCGGCGTCCGAGAGATAGGTAATGTGCGCCGCCATCCGGGCGACAGCGAGCCCGCGATGCGGATGGATACCGTGATCGGCATAGCCGCCATGGTGCCAATCGGGATCGGCCATCACCGCCTGGCGGCCAAGCTCGTGGAACGCGATGTTCTGTGCCGAGTGTCGTGTCGAGCAGGCGATCGCCAGCGCGGAGAACACGCGGCTCGGATACGCCGCAGTCCATTGCAGCACTTGCATGCCGCCCATCGAGCCGCCGACGACCGCGAACAGCGTGTCGATGCCGAGCCGGTCGATCAGCATCGCCTGCGCGCGCACCATGTCGGGGATGGTGATGACGGGGAAATCGAGACCCCAAACCTTGCCGGTCGCGGGATTGATCGATGCCGGACCGGTCGAGCCCATGCAGCCGCCGATCACGTTGGAGCAGATGATAAAATACTCGCGGGGATCGAGCGGTCGACCGGGGCCGACCAGGGTCTCCCACCAGCCGGGCTTGCCGGTGACAGGGTGCACATTGGCGACGTGCTGGTCGCCGGTCAGCGCATGGCAGATCAGGATCGCGTTGGAGCGATCGGCATTCAGCTCACCGTAAGTCTGGTAAGCGATCTGGAACGGGCTGAGATCGACACCGCAATCCAGCCGAAGCGGCTGCTCCGTGCCGAACTGCGCGACCTGCGAGCTCGGATGATCCACCTCGTGCGACCGCTCGTCGGCGGTGATCGCGGGACTCGGAATTGACTGGACGCCAACCATCTGACCATCGACCTCGTTTGCGATCGTCGTGGTGACCGCATTGACATCAGGCCATGAAAAACCCGGCCTGAACGATAGGTTCGGCCGGGATCGAAAGGGTCCCCGGCCTGTTTAGCGAGTTTTTTAACGTGGCTGCAAGCCGGCCGGCTCAAATGACCACGGAACGGCTAAAAACTACCGTCTTGGACGGTTTTCGTCAAGTCGCGGCCCGGATCGACCAAATTCGCCTGTCGCGCCGCGGGCGGAACGGCCCCGATTTGCCTTTGCATTTCTCTTTGCTTTCGCAGCCCCGACTGCCTAATCAGGCATTCATCGCAGCGGTGACGGCTCGCCTGATCCGTATTGGAACGCCTCTCAACAGCACCTCACAGACATGTCCCAACGTCCGCCCGCGCCACCATCGCTCCAGGAATTGCGCAAGGAGATCGACGCGATCGACGAGGGCATGCATCGCCTGCTGATGCAGCGCGGCGACATCATCGACCGCCTGATCCAGGTGAAGCAGACCCAGGAGGTCGGCTCGGCGTTTCGGCCTGCGCGTGAGGCCGCCATGATGCGCGACCTCGTCCAGCGCCATCGCGGTATCCTGCCGCTCGACACCGTCGAGAGCATCTGGCGCGTCATCATCGCGACGTTCACTTACGTCCAGGCGCCGTTCTCCGTGCATGCCGATGTTTCGGCAAGCGAGCCGGCCATGCGCGATTCCGCGCGATTCCATTTCGGCTTCACCGTGCCTTACGTCGCGCATTTCAGCGCGCAGGCGGCGGTCGAGGCCGTCGCGAAGTCCAAGGGCGATCTGGCGCTGGTCTCGGCGACCTCGAGCCGCACGCCGTGGTGGCTGTCGCTGGAAGAAGCCGGCGCGCCAAAAATCATCGCGCGGCTGCCCTTCGTCGAGCGCGCCGACCATCCGGCGGCGTTGCCCGTGTTCGCAGTCTCGCGCGTCGCCGACAGCGCGCTGGTGACGGAGGTCGAGACCTTCAGCGTGCGCGTGTCGGGGTGGAACGCCGAGGTCGCGCGCGCCCTGTCACCGCTCGCCGAGATCGTGGCCGTGCCCGATACCGCCTTCGACGGCGCCGCGCTGCTGGTCTCGGTCACCGCGACGAGCAGCCTCGACAAAATCAAGGCTGCCCTGATCGAGGCGGGGGCCTCGGTGCGCTCCACGGCCCTCGTCGGCAGCCACGCAACGCGCTATACGGTGCCCCCGACCGGGTCGAAATCGTAAGTCGCGAACCGCCTGCCATTCCGGAGTTGAAGATGTCCCGCCCTGTGCCGAATCCCGGCATTCTCGATATTGCGCCCTACACGCCCGGCAAGACTCCGGTGGCAGAGCCCGGCCGCAAGGTTTTCAAGCTCTCGGCCAACGAGACGCCGTTCGGGCCCTCGCCGAAGGCGATCGAGGCGTTCAAGCACGTTGCGGATCATCTGGAAGACTATCCGGAAGGAACCTCGCGCGTGCTGCGCGAAGCGATCGGGCGCACCTTCGGGCTCGATCCCAACCGCATCATCTGCGGCGCCGGCTCGGACGAGATCCTCAATCTGCTCGCCCACACCTATCTCAGCCACGGCGACGAGGCGATCTCGACCACGCACGGCTTCTTGGTCTACCCGATCGCAACCATGGCGGTCGGCGCGAAGAATGTCGTCGCGGCCGAGAAGAACCTCACCTGCGATGTCGACGCCATCCTCAAGGCGGTGACGCCGAAGACAAAGCTGGTCTGGCTCGCCAATCCCAACAATCCGACCGGCACCTATGTGCCGTTCGATGAGGTCAAGCGCCTGCGCGCCGGCCTGCCCTCGCACGTGCTGCTGGTGCTGGACGCAGCCTATTGCGACTACGTCTCGCGTAACGATTACGAGATGGGGATCGAGCTGGTGGCGACGACCGAGAACACGGTCGTGACCCACACCTTCTCCAAGATCCATGGTCTCGCGGCGCTGCGCATCGGCTGGATGTTCGGCCCCGAGCACATCATCGACGCGGTCAACCGCATCCGCGGTCCCTTCAACGTGTCGACGCCGGCGATGTACGCTGCCGTTGCCGCGATCGAGGACACCGCACACCAGGCCATGTCGAAGCAGTTCACCGAAACCTGGCGCAACTGGCTCGCCGAGGAGATCGGCAAGCTCGGGCTGACGGTGACGCCGAGCGTTGCCAATTTCGTGCTGATCCACTTCCCGACCGAGGGCAAGACCTCGGATGCAGCCGACGCCTTCCTCACCAAGCGCGGGCTGGTGCTGCGCGGGTTAAAGAACTACGGACTGCCGCATTCGCTGCGCATGACCATCGGCACCGAGGAGGCCAACCGCCTCGTCGTCGAGGGCCTGCGCGACTTCATGGCCGGACGATGAGCGCGACCGCGCACTTCCAGCGCGTCGCGCTGATCGGCTTCGGCCTGATCGGCGGCTCGATCGCGCGCGCTGCGAAGCTCCAGGGCTTGGCTGGCGAGATCGTCACCACCGCGCGCTCGGAGAAGACGCGCGCACGCGTGATGGAGCTCGGCATCGTCGATCAGGTCGTGGGGACAAATGCGGAAGCCGTGAAGGACGCCGATCTCGTCATCCTCTGCATTCCCGTCGGCGCCTGCGGGCCGGTGGCGCAGGAGATCGCCGCGCACCTCAAGCCTGGCGCGATCATCTCCGACGTCGGCTCGGTCAAGGGCGCCATCGTCAGGGATATGGCGCCGCATCTGCCGAATGGCATCCATTTCGTGCCGGCGCATCCCGTCGCGGGCACCGAGCATTCGGGCCCCGATTCCGGCTTCGCCGAGCTCTTCATCAACCGCTGGTGCATCCTCACCCCGCCAGAGGGCGTTGATGCAGCTGCCACCGACCGCCTGCGCGCGTTCTGGGCGGCGATGGGCGCCAAGGTCGAGATCATGACGCCGGATCATCATGATCTCGTGCTCGCGATCACCAGCCATCTGCCGCATCTGATCGCCTACACCATCGTCGGCACCGCCGACGAGCTGGCGCAGGTGACGGAATCGGAAGTCATCAAATTCTCCGCCGGCGGCTTTCGCGATTTCACGCGCATCGCCGCCTCCGATCCGACGATGTGGCGCGACGTCTTCCTCGCCAACAAGGAAGCCGTGCTGGAGATGCTCGGCACCTTTACCGAGGATCTGGCAAAGCTCACCCGCGCAATCCGCCGCGGCGACGGCGAGGCGCTGTTCGACCACTTCACCCGCACCCGCGCCATCCGCCGCGGCATCGTCGAAATCGGCCAGGACTCTGCCGCGCCCGACTTCGGCCGGCCGCATGCGGCGCTGAAGAAGCCGTAGCCACCCCTCTCACCTCCGTCATTGCGAGGAGCGCAGCGACGAAGCAATCCAGACTGTCTCCGAAGAGAAAGTCTGGATTGCTTCGCTTCGCTCGCAATGACGGAGCAATCAATACAGCGGCGGGATCTGGCCGACCTTGACCGGGCCGAGCAGCACATTGCCGTCGACGAACTTCAGCGGGAAGCTGCGGGCCTTCTTGCCTTCCAGCGTGCTCTCGGTTCCGATCGAATTGATGCCGGCGGCAACGCCGGCATTGGCGTTCTGCTTGATGACCTTGCTGAGGCCGGGAACGGCGCGGTCGAGCGCGCCGAACAGATTGTTGAGGTCCTGCGACTTCACGCCGGGCGCGACGCGATCGAGGGTTGCCTGCGGCACTCCCTCCTCCAGCATCTTCTCGATGCCGAGCGCGGGGATCACGCGCTCGAGCCCCGTCACCGTCATCTGCAACTCGCCGTCGAGACGGCCGTTAGCCGAGAGCCCGAGCGTGCCGGCCGCGACAGCAATCATCTCGCCCTGCTGGATGCGGGACTGCACGATCTCGATATGGCCGCCGGCGGCCTGGATCTCGCGGAAGCGCTGCGGCCACGGCTTTGGCGTGAGGTCGGACAGTCCGGTGATCTTCGCCCGCGTGTCGGCCTCGAACGGCTCGGCGAGCAGCGGATGTACGCCCTGGATGCTGCCCTGCGCGATCTGGAGCACGGTCTCGATCACGGGATGATCGGACGGCGATCCATCCGCAAGGCGTCCATGCAGCTCGACCTGTTTCGCGCGCGCGAGCGGCACCTGCACGCTGCCGTCAACACGATTGACGGTGGGCTCCTCGAACACGATGGAGGCGCGCTCCGGCACGGCGGGCAAGCCGACCACGCTGCTGCGACCCTTGCTCCAGTTCACGACGAAGGTGTTTTGCGTGACGCCGTCAGTGAGCGTCGCGGGTGCGGTGAATTCGGCGATGACGCGCTTGGGATCATAGACCTGGGCGAGGACCAGGATGTTGTCGAGCTTCGCCGTGAACGGCGTCTTGCTGGCGTTCTGCGACACCAGGGCGACGCTGGCGCCGGAACACTGGACCTCGAAGCGGAAGGGGAAGCCCGCGATTGAGCGCTTGGCGCAATCATAGATACGGCCGGATTTGGCCTCCTGCGCGCGCCAGGCATCGGCGGCGATTTCGGCCTGCGACGCCGCATAGAACCAGAAGCCGCTCCACGCCACCGCGAGGATCAGGAGGATGACAGGGGCGATGAAAAGGCCCCAACGGGAGCGCCGGCCTGCGGCAACGGTCATATCGGACATGCGGCGACCCTTTGACCCCTGATTTTGTCAAATGTAAGCGAGCTTGGCTTGCTCCGAAAGGCGGAGAATTCGCTTCGTTTGGGGGCGCGGTTCTGGTAGCCGTGCCCGAAATGTCGGAAATCACCCTCCCCTCCGTCACCACTGCCAAGGGCGACCTCTGGGTGTTCGGCTACGGCTCGCTGATGTGGCGGCCGGGCTTCGAATTCGAGGAGCGCGTCCCGGCGCGGCTGGTCGGCGAGCATCGCGCGCTCTGTGTCTATTCCTTCGTGCACCGTGGCACGCCGGAGAAGCCGGGTCTGGTGCTCGGCCTCGACCGCGGCGGCGCCTGCCGCGGCATCGCCTTCCGCGTCGCCGAAAAGAACCGCGCCGACGTCGTCGGCTATTTGCGCGCGCGCGAGCAGGTGACGTCGGTCTATCGCGAAGTCATGCGCTCGGTGTGGCTGGAGAACGACGCACGGCAGCGCGTCTCCGCGCTCGCCTATGTCGTCGACCGCGGCCATGTGCAATATGCGGGCCGGCTGTCGCTCGCCGACCAGCATCGCCACGTGCTCCAGGGCCACGGCCAGTCCGGCGCCAACCGCGACTACGTGACCGCGACGGTGAAGGCGATCGAGGCCGAAGGTTTTCGCGACGCGCCGCTGCATCAGCTCGCCACGATGCTGCATGGTGATGCGCATTCTCAGCACGCGCCGGCTCCAGTGGACGATCGGGAAAACCGCTAGCTCTCGGACGGCGCATAGCTCGGCGCCGAGCCGATCAGCTGCTCCTGCTCCCTGCGGCCCGCTTCGACGAGGCGGCCGGTCGCGTCTTCGATCGCCGTTTGCACACGGGAGAGAAACTCGTCCTTGGGCAAGCCTGGCGGCAGCGGATCGAGGAATTCCACCACCAGCGTGCCGGGATAGCGCATGAAGGTGCGGCGCGGCCAGAACAGGCCGGAATTGAGCGCGATCGGCAGGCACTGCGCACCGCAGGACGAATAGATCTGCGCGAAGCCGCTCTTGTAGTCCGGTGGCGCGCCCGGGGCACGGCGCGTGCCTTCGGGAAAGATCACGAGCTGCCCGCCGCTGCGCACCGCCTCACGGGCCCGCCGCGTCATGTCCAGCAGCGCCTTGACGCCGGCGTTGCGGTCGATCGCGATCATCCCGGTCTTGACCAGGAACTGACCGAACACCGGGATCTGCATGAGCTGACGCTTGAGGATGAAAATCGGACGGTCGAAAAAACCCGGCAGGACGAACGTCTCCCAGAACGACTGGTGCTTCGCCACGACGACCAATGGCCCCGTCGGAATCTTTTCGAGGCCGCGGAATTCCACCTTGATGTTGCAGACCGCCCGCATCAGAAACAGCGTCGCCTTTGCCCACCATTGCGCGACCGTGAGCATGGCGCGCGGCGGCAATGCGAAGGTCGGCAGCGCCACGATCGCGAGGCACACCAGCACGGTGTAGAACAGCACGTTGAACACGAGCGATCGCAGGAAAATCAAGAACATCGATGATCCGATCAATTGCCGATCAGTTGGCCTGTGCGGTGGCGGGCCGCTTCGGTTGAAGCCCGGGAGGCTGCTCCGACATCTCGGGCGAAAGGTCAATCCCGAAATCCTCCAGCCGCACCCTGAGCTCGGCCGCGATGTACTTGACATATTCCGACAGCAGCAGCCGCAAGGTGGACGCCGAGGTCCACCACGGCTCCTCGCGCCATTTGTCGCCGACCACCACGAATGGGATCAGTGTCGTCTCCGGCATCGCATGCGAGAATTCCACCAGCGCGCGCGGCATGTGATAGTTCGAGGTGACGACGATCAGCGATTTGAAGCCGCGCCCCGCGGCCCAGCGCCGCGCTTCCGCGGCATTGCCGCGGGTCGAGACCGCGGTGCGGTCGAGATCGACGCAGCAACGCATGAAGGACTGGTTCTCCGGCAACGTCCGGGAGATGTCGCTCGCCGTCGAGGTCGGGTGCACGCCGGAGATCAGGAGCCTCCTGCCGTAGCCGGCAGCGAGCAGCTCCATCGCATCCGACACCCGCGATGAGCCGCCGGTCAGCACCACGATGCCGTCCGCCCTGCGGTCCGGCGCGATCTCGGCGCCGCGCAATTGCGACAGAAACGCAATGAAGCCCGCCGCGGCGCCGACGAAAGCGAGCGCAATCGTCGAGATCACGGCCGCGCGCAGCCAGCCGCGCGGCAGTTTCGGCGATCGATCGTCGGTCGGCGCGGTCATGCGATGTCGGTGATCCCTTCCCAGAGGCGATTTTAGGACGTTTTGAGGCGAAGTGGAGTCCGGTCTGTCGGCCTCAATCGACATCATTCAGCGTCGCGAACAGCGTCTGGCGCGAGGCGACTGCGGTGATGGCGCCGATCAGCACGGCCTGCACCGCAAGCACGATGTAGCCGGACGGCCGCAGCGAGAAGGTGCCGAGCAGCGCGGCGAACTGGTCGCCGACGGGGGTGCCGGAAAACCAGCCTGCAATCGACTCGGAGAAGCCGAACACCAGCATGGCGGCGCCGCCGCCGATCACGCCGCCCTCCAGCCCCAGCCTGAGGAAATGACGCAGGAAGCGGTTGGCAATGTAGCGGTCGCCGGCGCCGACGAAATGCAGCACCTCGACGATCGGACGGTTCGCCGCCATGGCACCCCGGGTCGCGAACGACACCGAGATGATGGTGGCGACGATGACGAGCGCGAGGATGCCGAGGCCGGCGAGCACGGTGGCGTTGGTCATCGAGCGCATGCGCTCGATCCATGCGCGGTGATCGTCGACGCTGGCGCTTGGCGCCACCTGGGTCACGCGGGCGCGCAAGGCGACGAGATCGAGCGCCGTGCCGGGCTGCACGCGCGCGATGATCATGCGCGGCACCGGCAGATCGTCCATCGACAGGCCGGTGCCGAGCCAGGGCTCGAGCAGCTTGCCGCTCTCGTCCTTGGTGAACGGCTTGACCTCGACGATGCCGGCTTGCGCGCGCATGGCCTCGGTTACCGCCGCGGTGTCGCGTTCGAGATCGCGGCCCGCCTGCGGGCGGACCTGGATGGTGATCTCGCTCGCGACGTCCGACTGCCATTCGGCGGCGGAGGCGCTGACCAGCAGCACCGTGCCGGTCGTCATCGAAGCCAGGAAGGTCATGATGGCAACGACGGCGACCAGCGCGCGGCCATGGATCGAGGCGCGCGGCACGATCGGCGACATGTTGCGCGCCCGGGCCGGAAGCGGCGGCCCCTCCTGTCCGAGATCGACCAGCACGCCGCGTTCGTCGGGCCTACTCATAGACGTGCAGCCGTCCCTGGTGCAGCACGAAGCGTCGCGCCTCGTACTGGTCCATCAGGGCGATATCGTGGGTGGCGATGATGACGGCCGTGCCTGACTTGTTGAGCTCGATGAACAGCCGCAGCAGGCGGCGACCGAGCGTCGGATCGACGCTGCCGGTCGGCTCGTCGGCCAGCAGCAGCTGCGGCCGCGAGATCACGGCGCGGGCGATCGCCGCGCGCTGCTTTTCGCCGCCGGACAGGATCGGCGGCAGCGCGTCCATGCGCTCGCCGAGCCCGACCCATTTCAGGAGGTCGATGACCTCCTTGCGGTAGCTCGATTCGCTGCGGCCCATGACGCGGAACGGCAGCGCGACGTTCTCATAGGTGGTCATGTGGTCGAGCAGACGGAAATCCTGGAGCACGATGCCGATGCGCTTGCGCAAGTTTGCGATCTCGTCCTTGCCGAGCTGCGAGATGTCGTGACCGAACAAATTGACGAGGCCCCGCGTCGGGCGATGCGACAGGAACAACAGGCGCAGCAACGAGGTCTTGCCGGCGCCGGACGGGCCGGTGAGAAACTGGAAGGAATGCGCCGGGATCTGGAAGTTGAGGTCGCGCAAGACCTCGGGCCCCAGGCCGTAACGCAATCCGACATTTTCGAACCGAACCAAGCTCAGCTCCGTTCGAGAGAGGCCGCGGGCCGCACGGCTGTGCTCCGCCACACGCGATCAGCGGGTTTTGCGGCCGTTATGGTTTCCGGTTCGTTAACGGTCGTCCTGTAGCATAATTGGTAGCATCTTTCCCCCTCGGTTCTCCGCGACCGTGTCACCGTCAAGACTTGTCCATGCATCAAGGCTCGCCCATGCATATCGTCTGCCCTCATTGTACGACATCCTATGCCATCAAGCCCGCGAGCCTTGGGGCGAACGGCCGGACCGTGCGCTGTTCCCGCTGCAAGGAAACCTGGGTCGCCCATGCCGAGGATGCCATCGAGGAGGCATCTGTCCCGGCTATGGCTGCGGCCAGCCGGGCCGACGACCAGTCCGATCTCGCCGAGCAGTGGAACTCATATGCCCAAGGCGACGGCGCCACTGAGG
Source organism: Bradyrhizobium sp. Ken51 (assembly GCF_055807435.1). Classification (NCBI taxonomy): domain Bacteria; kingdom Pseudomonadati; phylum Pseudomonadota; class Alphaproteobacteria; order Hyphomicrobiales; family Nitrobacteraceae; genus Bradyrhizobium; species Bradyrhizobium sp. Ken51. Next base: position 316,807 of record NZ_JBVVPB010000003.1, read on the forward strand.
CGCCTGTCGTTGACAGCCCCTCGATCGCCAGCGACTGGCCGGACCAGGAAGCCGGGGACACCGAGGACGAATGGTCCGCGGCCGCCCGGTCCGCCGAGGAGGAAGTCGTCGGCGAACAGCACCAGTCCTGGTTCCGCGGCCTGTTCGGCCGCCGCCGCGGCGCGCGGGTGCGCCGTCCGGTCGCCACGGCTGCCCCGCGAAAATCCCATTTTGGCCTGCCAACCGCCTGCGCCGCCATGGGCGCGCTGGTGCTGGCGCTGGTGATCTGGCGCGGCGACATGGTGCGGCTGCTGCCGCAGACGGCCGCCTTCTACAGGATGGTCGGCCTCGAAGTTAACCTGCGCGCACTGGCCTTCAAGGACGTCAAGCTCTCCAGCGAGACCGTGGACGGTAAGCAGGTGCTGGTGATCGAAGGCGTGATCGTGGGCCAGGGCAAGAAGCCGCTCGACATTCCCCGGTTGCGCTTCGCGGTGCGCGACGCGCAGGGCGCGGAAATCTACGCCTGGAACGCCGTTCTGGAACAGACCGTGCTACAGCCCGGCGAGCGCGCCTTCTTCCGCTCGCGCCTGGCCTCGCCGCCGCCGGAAGGCCGCAATATCGACGTTCGCTTCTTCAACCGGCGCGACATCGCCGGCGGCAGCGTATAGTCGATCTCGCAGGTCTCGCAGGCAAAGCTGGTGGCGAGATTGATCCCAAGGTTGGTCTCATGTCCAAAATCCTGATCGCCGACGACGAGGATTCGATGCGCCAGCTGGTGGCGCGGGCCATCGCCATGGACGGCCACGAGATCGTCACCGCGCAAGACGGCGCCGAGGCGCTGGAGATCCTCACTCGCGCGGACGGCGCATTCGACCTGCTGCTCACCGACATCCAGATGCCGGTGATGGATGGCATCGCGCTGGCGCTTTCCGTCGCACGCGATTTCCCCGATTTGACCATTCTGCTGATGACCGGCTTTGCCGACCAGCGCGAGCGCGCCTCGAACCTCAATGCACTGGTGCATGACGTCGTGACCAAGCCGTTTTCGGTCGCCGACATCCGCACGGCGGTGGCAGATGCGCTGGCGGCGAAGAAGGGGTAGCGGGCGGGGCGGCCACGTGTTCCACTGTCATGCCCCGGCTTGCATCCAGTACGCCGCGGCCTCTCGATTGAATCACAACCGTCTCGGAGTACTGGATCGCCCGGTCAAGCCGGGCGATGACAGAGAACTCAAAAATCCTTCAGCAGCCGCTCGATGTAGTCGAGTTCGATCTGCGGGCGCGAGCTATCACCCAAGCGGCGCCGGAGCTCCTCGAGGATGCGGCGGACGCGCTGGGCGTCGATCTCGCCGGGGATCTTGACCGTGTAGTCGTCGCTCAGATCGCGGCCGTGAAGGGGGCGGCCGAGCGGATCGGTCTGATTGCCGCCGCTCTGCTGGCGGCCCGCACGGTTGCCGGGACCATCGCCCTGCCCGTCGCCATCGCCCTGCTGCATCGCCTCGGCCATCTTCTGCGCGCCCTTGCGCAAGGCCTCGAGAGCTTTCCCTTGCGAGTCCACGGCACCCTCCGAATTACCCTCGCCGAGCTGCGAGCCGGCATCGCCCATGGCCCCGTCGGCGGCGTCCAGACTGCCGTCGTCATCGCCCTGGTCGCCGTCCTGATCGCCATCCTGGCCCGGCTGTCCCTGCTCGCCCTGCTGACCCTTTTGCCCCTTCTGGCCCTGGCTCTTCTGGCCCTTTTGCCCCTTCTGCGCGAGGCCGCGCTTGGCGAGCTCGTCCTGCAGCTTCTTCAGGCGATCCCGTAGCGACTGCTGATCCTGCTGCAGGTCCGACATCGACTGGTCGCCCTGCTGCTTGCCGCGCGAGCGCTCACGCCGGGAATCCTGCCCCTGCTTGAAAGTCTTGTCGCGCAATTGCTGCTGCTTGCGGATCATGTCACTGAGCTCGTTGAGCGCCTGCTCCATGTCGCTGTCGCCGGATTGCCCGGGCTGCGCCATCTGGAGATTTTCCATGATCTGCGCGAGCTGCTCGAGCATGCGCTGGGCCGCTTCTTTATTGCCTTCGCGCGCCGCCTTCTCGATTTGCTTCAGCAATTCGTCCAGGTCGCGCTGCGTGATGACGGAACGATCGCGATTGGAGGATTGGCTCTTTTCCGTCGCACGCTTGTAGTCCTCGAGCTTCTGAATCGCATCGGTTTGATTGTTCAGGCTCTTGCCGGATTCCTTCTGCCTGAGGCTGTCGCCGGAATCCTGCATCGCCTTTTCAGCGCCATCGAGCAGGGCATCGACATCCTGATCCTGCTGGGCAGCCACGGGCGAGACGCCTCCCAACAGGAAGGCGAGGCAGGCGATCGAGATCGCCTTCAAGAGTGGCACGCGTGCTAGCTTCCGCATTTACGGTCTCGCGTCGACTGGTTGGCCCCGTCGTTGCCCGCCTTCGCCCGGTTGTTCGCCGACTTGCGATAGGCCTGAAGCTGCTCGCGCAATGCGTCCTGCTGCTTAGCCAGCTCTTCGAGCTGCTCGGGCGTGGCGTTCTGGGTCTTTTGTTTCAGCTCGACGGACTTGTCGAGGATGAGCTGAACCTCTGCCGGGAATGGCTGCCGCGGTCCAAGCGGATTTTGCTCGGCGCGCCGGGCGAGATCGCGCACCTTGCCGGCCATCGCCTCGCGAAGCTTTTGCGTCAGCGCCTTGATCTCGTCCTCGCTGGCACCGCGTTCCAGCGCCCGCTTGAGCGCGTCCTGGGCCGAGCGCAGCGCGGCGTTGACGCTGCCGGCGACACCGTCGTCCTCGATGGTGACCGCGAACGCCCACATGCTTCCCACCATCTCGCGCAGAGCGTCGTCGGTGCGGGCGGCTTCCAGCTGCTGCGCCAGGCTGCGCAGGCCGAGATAGCAGCCCGCATCCGGAGTGAACAATTCGGGCGCGATCATCAGCGCGTCGAGCGCGGCATAGACATCCGAATTCTTGTTGGCGTCGAGTGCGAGGATGCGGCGCTGCTCGACCAGCGCGCGAGAGAGCGAGTTGGTAAACAGCCGCTCGGGCAGGCGCATGTTGAAGGGCTCGCTCCTGGCCTCGTTGCCGGCCTCGTCCTTGGCGGTCAGGGTCAGCGTGACGTCGGCGCCGGCATAGGGATCCTCGCTGAGGTCCTTCACCGTCTGGCCGACGCCGTTGCGGGTGCGCGCATTCGGCAGCACGAGCGGGAATTGCGGAGGTTGGAATAGCGGCCGCGCGGCGGCCTTGGTGTCGGCCTCCTTGCTGCCATCCTTGACACCATCTTTGGCGTCGGCGGGACGCAGGCCGATTTGCGCGTCGGCGCCGGTGACGCCGTAATCGTCCTCGATCTTGTAAGTGAGCTGGAGTCCGCCACGGGCCTGCCGCTCGGGATCCTTAGCCAGCGCGATCGTCGGCGCACGGTCCGCCGTTGCCGCAAACGCCCATTGCGGCTGGCCGGAGGGCGCGCGGACATGCGCGGTGCCGTCGCCACTGATGGCAAAATGCTTCTCGTTGGTGCCCTTGGGCGCGGCTTCGGTAGGCGCGACTTCCTTGAGACCCCCGGAGACGACAACATCAAGGCTGCCGCCGGAGGAGCGAACGATCAGGGTCGAGCCTGCGGGAACGGCAAGCGGGCCGCTGGCCGGCAGCGCCGCTGCCTCCTTGTTCGCGGCCGACAGGATGACCGGCGGCTTGCCGGTGTAGAGCGGCGGCGTAACCCAGGCATCGACGCGAACATTGGTCGGCGCCAGCATGCCGTTCCAGTGGAAGGCGGCCCCGAGCCGCATCGCACGCTCGTCGCCGGCGGCGAAGAAGGTCGCAACCAGCATCACCATGACCAGCGCGCGCAGCGCCCAGGGATCATGCAGAGCGAGCCGGGGCTTCGGCAGACCGGCGCGAATGCGCTTGATCGAAGCCAGCGTGCGCTCGCGCTGCGCCCGCCACAAGGCCTGCGCAACCGGGTCCTGCGAGCTCAGCGTGTCCGTCAGCGTGGTGGCCGGCCGATGACGGATGCCGGAGCCGCGGTCGAGCCGGGCCAGCGCCTCCTCGCGGCTCGGCCAGCGAAAGCGAGTCAACGGGAACAGGACGACAATCGCGATGCCGGCGAAAACGACGAGCCCGACGGCGCGGGCAATGAACGGCAGCGCCAGCCAGAGGCCGGCCCAGGACACCGCCAGGAACAGGCCGACGACAGTGAGAAACCGCGCCAAATTCGGCCAGGCACGCTCCCACGCGATGGCATAAGTGGCCCGCTGCAGGGCTTGCGCCAGCTTCAGCCGCGACAGAGCGTCGCCATCGCGGATCGGGTCTGACGGGTCGGGGGTGACGCCGTTCAATCAACTCTCCAGGTTGCCCGGTAGAGAAGCCTACCACAACGGCAGCACTGAGGCATCCGTTCCTGTACGGGAGACACCCCTTTTCCCGCATAACACGAGGACGTGACTGGCACGCCGCAACCCCGTAATTTCCGCGCCGCCAGCCAAGGAAAACGCAAGAGAAGGAATGGAAACGCCATGGACAAGAAGATGCACGACAAGGGCCTGGAAGTCCGCAAAGCGGTGCTGGGCGAGGCCTATGTCAACAATGCCCTGAAGACCGTCGACGACTTCAACCGTCCGTTCCAGGAGATGCTCAACGAATATTGCTGGGGCACGGTGTGGGGCCGCGAGGAGCTGCCGCGCAAAACCCGCAGCATCCTCAACATCGCGATGATCGCGATCCTCAATCGTCAGCACGAATTCCGCGCGCATCTGAAGGGCGCACTCACCAACGGCGTCAGCCGCGACGAGATCCGTGAGATCCTGATGCAGGTCGCAATCTATGGCGGCATGCCGGCTGCGGTCGACAGCTTTCGGATCGCGCGCGAGGTGTTCGCGGAGATCGACGGCAAGGCGTGAGGGGGGCCGGTGTGAGGGACGGGGCCGCGACGTCCCCATGTCGTCCTGGCGAAAGCCAGGACCCATAGCCACCGGCAGGTGTGGTTACGGGCACTCGGAGTTGCCACTTCGCGCCACAACCTCTCCCTGGGGTAGTGGGTCCCGGCTTTCGCCAGGACGACACCGAGGATGGAAGCGCGCCGATCAACAACAACGAATATTCAACACAAGGAAGCACCATGGACATCGGATTCATCGGCCTCGGAAACATGGGTTTCCCGATGGCGCGGCGGCTGATCGAGGCCGGCAACCGGCTCGTCGTGTTCGACACGCGCCAGGAGGTCGTCGACAAGCTGGTGGCGCGCGGCGCCAGTGCGGCGACTTCGCCGAAGGACGTCGCCGACCAGGTCGAGACGGTCATGGCGAGCCTGCCCTCGCTGCAGGCTTCGCTCGCGGTTGCGACGGGGCCGAACGGTGTGATCGAGGGGAGCCGCGTAAAACGCTTCATCGATCTCTCCACCGTCGGTTCGGCGATGGCGGTGAAGATTCACGGCCTGCTCGCCAAGCATGACATCGTGCAGGTCGACTGCCCAGTCTCCGGCGGCGTCGGCGGCGCGGAGAAGGGCACGCTGGCGGTGATGGTCTCGGGGCCGAAGACCGAGTTCGAGCTGCTCAAGCCCGCGCTCGACATCATCGGAAAAGTGTTCTTCATCGGCGAGAAGCCCGGCGCGGCGCAGACTATGAAGCTCGCCAACAATTTCTTGTCGGCCACGGCCATCGTTGCGACCTCGGAAGCGGTGGTGATGGGCGTCAAGGCGGGGCTCGATCCCGTCGTGATGATCGACGTCATCAATGCCGGCTCCGGCATGAACACCGCGAGCCGCGACAAGTTTCCGCGCTCGGTGCTGCCGCGCAGCTTCGACTTCGGCTTCGCCACGGGACTGATGGTGAAGGACGTGCGGCTGGCGCTGGAGGAGATGAAGCAGCTCGGCCTGTCGATGGAGGTCGCGGATGCGGTCGGCCGGTTGTGGGAGACGGTCATCAGCGCGGAAGGCGCCGAATCCGATTTCACCGCGGCGATCAAGCCGATCGAGAAGAAGGCGGGTGTTGTGGTTGGCGGCAGGCCGCCCAGCTAGCACCAACACGAGAACGCAGCGCCGACGACGGGCGCTGCGCTGTCCTCCTTGGATCGATCTGTTACGAGCGGCGTCTGCCAAATTCCAGAAGGTCGATCGGCTGCTCGAGTTGCAGGGAGGCCGAGCCCCCACTGCATTTGATATATTTCTCGTCGCACCTGCGCATGCACCGTCTCTCGCTCGAGCATTTCGCAGAGGCGTTGTTGCAGCTGACCCACGTAATGTCGCACCGCGTGACCCGGGCCGACGCGGCGCCGGACAATCCGATCAGGAAGGCCACGCTGCAAGCTGCGAAAAACATACGAGGCAGGCCGGCGCCGGCGAGTGAATCATTCATTCCAATCTCCTGTGTTGGCCGGGCACGACTGCGCCTGCGGCCGAGTTTTGACGAAGACGCAGTTCAAGCCTTGGCGAGATAGGGGATCGTGCCGGCCAAGTCCGTATCGTCGATCAACTGGAAGCGGCTTTCGCTGCCGCCCCTGCGCGCTGCCGCGAAGCGGCCGTAGGCGGGATCAGTGACGAAGGACTCCGCCGCTTTCGCCGTGGGAAACGACATGATCGCGATCAGCGACGTGTCGAGAGGGGCACCTTCCAGCGTCTTCACATTGCCGCTGCGCGAGAGGTACTTGCCGCCGTGCTTGTGCACCAGCTCGTGGACGGACGCCGCGTAGTCCGGCACCCACTTTCCGTCAGTCACTTTGATGTCCGCGATCAGATACGCTGTCATGTCGTGTCTCCTGGCTCGAGTTCAGCTCCGCGTTGATACAAGGCGGGCATCACTTGGGTGCCAGAACACGGCGCGGGCTCGCCAGTACGGGAACTGTAGCGGGCGATACAAATACTGAATTGCGCCGCCCTGGATCAGCTCGCCAGCTTGCGTTCCTTGGCGAACGGGCTGAGGCCCAGCCAGCTTTGCATGGCCGCGGCAAGCTGCCGGTCGCCGGTGAGCAGCATCCGCCCGCTTGCGACGGCCGCGCGCACGGTATCGAGCCCCATCCAGATCGCCGTCATGGTGCGCAGATCAACCGACACGTAAAGGTCAACGTCGAAACCGGGATCAATCGAGCAGAGGTCGACACAGTCGTCAGGATCGACGATCAGCCACCACAATCGCTGCGTCGAAGGTAATTCCGGATACGCGAACTGCAGCACGCTGCGGCGGGTCGGCATCGGCGTCGTGTTCAAATTCCGCCGCATGTCCCACATCAACAGCTGGACATCGAGATGCTGAAGCGACAGATCCGACTGGATGCGGCGCTGGCCCCAGATGCCAAACGCCTCCACGATGGGGCCGAGTTCGCGTCCGGCTGTGGTCAGCAGATATTCTGTGATACCACGCTCGGAAGCCGAGGCCCGGCGCGTAACGATGCCGGCGGCTTCGAGCTCCTTGAGACGTTGCGAGAGCAAGGCAGGCGACATCCGCGGAACGCCACGGCGCAACTCGTTGAAGCGCGTCGAGCCGGCAATGAGTTCACGTAGCAGCACGACGGTCCAGCGCGTGCATAATATCTCGGCCGCCATCGCGACCGGACAGAACTGCCTGTAGCTGCCGATGGTCATGCGGGCCTCCGTGACAAGCGAAGGCGGAACCTTAGGGCCGATGCGCGCGGCTTCCTAGTTCAGTTTCTGTATCAGCAGCGATTCATTCTCTGAACTGGCCGCGGACCGAGGTGAGCGTCTATTCGACCGGCATTGGCAAGCCGGCCGCCGCAATCGCGGCCCGCCGGACACAGGAGATTACCATGAAGAAATACGATTCAGCGGCTTCCAGATTGCTCGTTTCGGTTCGCAGCGCCGCGATTTGCACCCTCGGCCTGGGCGTCGGCGTCATGCCGGCGTCCGCAGCCAATCTGACAAGGAGCATCGAGGTCAGCAGTGCCGCGGCCGAGGTGTGGTCCGTCATCGGGCCGTTCTGCGCGATCAAGGATTGGCTGCCGCCGGTGGGGCAGTGCATTACGGACGGCAAGTCGCCGCCAACCCGGACGCTCGTCACCAGGGACGGCAAGGCCTCGTTCGTGGAGACGCAGACTGCACGGAGCGACAAAGACTACAGCTATTCCTACGCGTTCCTGTCGAGCCCACTGCCGGTGAGCCAGTACAAGTCGACCATCAAGGTCACGGCAAAGGGTGAAGGCGCGTCGGTGGTGACATGGACCGGCATCTACACGCCCGACCCGGGGCGGGAGAAGGACGCGATCGATGCCCTCGGCGGCGTCTATGATTCCGGCCTCGCCGCGATCAGGGACCGGTTCAAGAAATAGGAATCAATGCAGCGATGGGCGCAGCGGTAGCTGCGCTCATCGTGGACGATCACACAATTACAACCAGGGCGCCGGCGTATCCATCGCGATCAGTTGCTCGACCTCGATGCGCGGACGCACGACCGCGTACTGGTCGCCCTTCACCAGCACCTCGGGCACCAGAGGTCTCGTATTGTAGGTGCCGGCCTGCACTGCGCCGTAGGCGCCGGCGGTCATGACAGCGATGAGGTCGCCGGGCTTTGGCGTCGGCAGCGTGCGATCGAGTGCGAGGTAATCGCCGGTCTCGCAGACCGGGCCGACGACGTCGGCCATGATTGTGGCCGCCCCCTTCGCGGGCTGCGTCACCGGCAGAATGTCGTGATGGGCTTCGTACAGCGTCGGACGGATCAGATCGTTCATGGCGGCGTCGATGATGACGAAATTCTTGCCGTCGCCGTGCTTCACGTAAATCACCTTGGCGACCAGGATGCCGGCATTGCCGACGATCATGCGGCCCGGCTCGAACATCAGCGTGCAGCCGAGATTGTGGCTGACGCGCTTGACCATGGCGGCATAGGCGTCGGGCGCCGGCGGCGCCTCGCGGTCCATGTAATAGGGGATGCCGAGGCCGCCACCGAAATCGACATGCGAGATGTTGTGGCCGTCGGCGCGCAGCGTCTGCACGAATTCGGAGAGGATGCGGAACGCGATCTCCATCTTGGAGAGGTCGGTGATCTGGCTGCCGATATGTACGTCGGTACCTGTGACCTCGATGCCCGGCAGCTTTGCGGCGCGGGCATAGACCTCACGGGCATGCGCGATGGGGATGCCGAACTTGTTCTCGGATTTGCCAGTCGAGATCTTTGCGTGCGTGCCGGCATCGACGTCTGGATTGACACGGATCGAGATCCGCGCGGTCTTGCCCGTCTCTGTCGCAAGGCGCGACAGCAGCTCGAGCTCGGGCTCGGATTCGACGTTGAGGCAGAGGATGTCGGCGGCCAGCGCGGCGCGCAGCTCGGCTTCCGTCTTGCCGACGCCGGAGAACAGGATCTTGCTTGCCGGGATGCCGGCGGCCAGCGCGCGCTTCAGTTCGCCGCCGGAGACCACGTCCGCGCCGGCCCCAAGCTTGGCCAGCGTGCGCAGTACCGACTGATTGGAGTTCGCCTTCATGGCGTAGCAGACCAGCACCTTCTCGCCGGCGAAAGCGTCGGTGAAAACGCGATAGTGCCGCTCGAGCGTTGCGGTCGAATAGCAATAGAACGGCGTGCCGACGGCTGCGGCCAGCTCGGACAGGTTCACCGCCTCGGCGTGCAGCACGCCGTTGCGATAGTCAAAATGGTTCATGGCGTTGGCTCAGTTGCCCCAGCCTATCGGCTGGGTCTTTCGTCCAGGAGCGGGTCGAGGATAAACGGTTTCTTCCTGCCCTTGGTCGCCGCCGGTGCGGCGTCCGCGCCATAGGTGGGATTGAACACGCTCGGCGTCCTCTGGGCTTCGGTCTCGGTGTCGGTCGGCGGCGCGACATTGGCCGTGGACGCGCTGGAGGCGGTCGGCGGCAGATCCAGCGGGCCTTTGCGGCCACAGCCGGCAAGCGCGAGCGCCGTCAGGCTCAAGAGAATGATGGCCCACCCCGAGCCGGCCGGGCGAAACTTTGACGTCACGACGAAATCCCCACTACGCGCGGCGCACCATACAGAGATTGGCGCGCTCTGGCGAGACCCGGATGATCATGAAACATAAGCGAAATTTTGCCCCTCAGCCCAATTTTCGCTCTTTTTCCAGCCGCTTCAACCAGGCCTTGGCCTGCGACGCCACGTTCTTCGGCGCGGTGCCGCCGAAGCTGGTCCGGCTCTTCACCGACGATTCGACCGAGAGCACGCCGAACACGTCTTTCGTGACCTTCGGCTCGATCGCCTGCATCTCCTTGAGCGGGAGGTCGTGCAGCGCCACGCCGCCCTCGGCGGCTTTCGCGACGATGCGGCCGGTGACGTGATGGGCGTCGCGGAAGGGCATCTTTAGCGTCCGCACCAGCCAGTCGGCAAGATCGGTCGCGGTGGCGTAGCCCTCGCCTGCGGCCGTCTTCATCTTCGCTTCATCAGGCACGAGATCCCGGACCATGCCGGTCATGGCGCGGATCGCGAGCGACAGCGCGGCGAAGCCTTCCATGGCGCCCTGCTTGTCCTCCTGCATGTCCTTTTGATAGGCGAGCGGCAGGCCCTTCATCACGATCAGCAGCCCGTTGAGCGCGCCGATCACGCGGCCGGTCTTGGCGCGCACCAGCTCGGCGGCGTCAGGATTCCGCTTCTGCGGCATGATCGAGGATCCCGTGGTGAACTTGTCGCTGAGGCGGATCATGCCGACCAGCGGCGAGGTCCAGATCACGATCTCCTCGGCAAAGCGCGACATGTGCACGGCGCAGATCGAGGCCGCCGACAGCGTCTCCAGCACGAAGTCGCGATCGGAGACCGCATCGAGCGAGTTGGCCATCGGACGATCAAAACCGAGCGCCTTCGCCGTGGCGTGACGGTCGATCGGGAACGAGGTACCGGCGAGCGCGGCAGCTCCGAGCGGGGATTCGTTCAGCCGCTTGCGCGCGTCCTGGAAACGGCCGCGATCGCGCGCGGCCATCTCGACATAGGCGAGCAGATGGTGGCCGAAGGTCACCGGCTGCGCGGTCTGCAGGTGCGTGAAGCCGGGCATGACCGTTCCGGCATGCTCCAGCGCGCGCTCCACCAGCGCCTGCTGGAACGCGGCGAGCGCGGCGTCGGTCTCATCGAGGACATCGCGGACATACAGACGGAAATCGGTCGCGACCTGGTCGTTGCGCGAGCGCGCGGTGTGCAGGCGGCCGGCGGCGGGGCCGATCAGTTCGGACAGCCGGCTCTCCACATTCATGTGAATGTCCTCGAGCGCGCGCTTGAATTCGAAGCCGCCCTTGCCGATTTCTGACAAAATCGTGTCTAGACCCTTGCCGATATTTTTCGCATCAGAGGCCGTGATGATGCCCTGCGTGGCCAGCATCGCGGCGTGGGCCTTGGACGCGGCAATGTCCTGGGCAAAGAGGTGACGATCGACGTCGATGGAGACGTTGATCTCTTCCATGATCTCGTCGGGACGTTCCGAGAACCGGCCGCCCCACATCTTGTTGCTCATGATCCCCTGCTCACGCCCTGCTTGTCGCCGCCGCACGTTTGCTGACGGCTGCCAGCCGTATTAAGAGGCCTCTGATAGCCATATCTGCGACCGGATGACAAACGATATGCTCGACCCCAACGATAGGCTCGACCAACGGACAGCACGGTCGGCCACGCGCCGTATCCCCGTCGTCATCCTCACCGTGGTGGTCGGGGGCCTGGCCGGCTTTGCCGCGCTGTACGGGCTGGGCCTGGGCCGGGCCCCATCCGGCGATCCCGCCTGCCGGGCGGCGGTGAACACCGCACGGAAGATCGCCCCGCTCGCCCATGGCGAGGTGGCGGCGCTGACCATGGCGAGCGCACCGCTAAAGCTGCCGGACCTGGCCTTCGAGGACGCCGACGGCAAGCCGAAGAAGCTGTCGGATTTCCGCGGCAAGACGCTGCTGGTGAACCTCTGGGCCACCTGGTGCGTGCCGTGCCGGAAGGAAATGCCGGCGCTGGACGAGCTCCAGGGCAAGCTTTCGGGCCCGAATTTCGAGGTGGTGGCGATCAATATCGACACCCGCGACCCCGAAAAGCCCAAGACGTTTCTGAAAGAGGCCAATCTTATCAGGCTCGGCTACTTCAATGATCAGAAAGCCAAGGTTTTTCAGGATCTTAAGGCGATAGGCCGGGCTTTGGGCATGCCCACCTCGGTGCTGGTCGATCCCCAAGGCTGCGAGATCGCAACGATCGCGGGGCCGGCGGAATGGGCGAGCGAGGATGCGCTCAAGCTGATCCGGGCTGCGACGGGCAAAGCCGCCGCGTCATTCTAAGCGATGATGTTTTAGGCGGTGACGTTGAGGTTGCCGCCGACGCCGGCGCTGACATTGGCAAGCGAGGGCTGTCCGGCGCCGAGCAGCGTCAGGACGGTGGATTTCTCCGCATCCGCGTTCTGCTTCATCAGCGTCGCCGAGATATTCGACTGCAGCGCGCCTTGCTGAGAGGCCAGCATGCTGCTGACCATCGCCATCATGTCCATTACGCAAACCCTCGTATCGGCCGTAACCTAGAGGCGAGCGGTTAACGGGACATGAATTGTCGCGAAGCGCCGTAAGGTAGGCTTTGTCCGTGTCCCGGACCCGGCGCGGCACGAAGTGACACACTGCGTCCGGACCACGAGACCGCTACCTCGTCGGAACCGGCTTGGCGCCCCGGTAGTCGTAAAAACCGCGCTGGGTCTTGCGACCGAGCCAGCCCGCCTCGACGTATTTCACCAGCAGCGGGCACGGGCGGTACTTGGAGTCGGCGAGGCCCTCATGCAGCACCTGCATGATCGACAGGCAGGTATCGAGGCCGATGAAATCGGCGAGCTCCAGCGGGCCCATCGGATGGTGCGCCCCGAGCTTCATCGCCGCGTCGATTGCCTCGACGTTGCCCACGCCTTCATACAGCGTGTAAATCGCCTCGTTGATCATCGGCAGCAGGATGCGGTTGACGATGAAGGCCGGGAAATCTTCGGAGACCGCGACCTGCTTGCCGAGCTTGCCGACAAATTCCTTTGACGCCTCGAAGGTCTGGTCGTCGGTGGCGATGCCGCGAATCAGCTCCACCAGCTCCATCAGCGGCACCGGATTCATGAAGTGAATGCCGATGAAGCGTTCGGGCCGGTCGGTGGCGGCGGCGAGCCGCGTGATCGAGATCGAGGAGGTATCGGAGGCGACGATCGCCTCCGGCTTCAACACGGCGCAAAGATCGTGGAAAATCTTGCGCTTGACCTCTTCCTTCTCGACCGCGGTCTCGATCACGAGATCGCAGTCCGCGAGGTCGTCCAGCTTCTCGCCAGCCACGATACGCGCCATCGCCTTGGCTTTGTCGTCCTCGCTAACGGCCTTCTTGGAGACCTGGCGCGTCAGGTTGCCGTTGATCGTGGCCATGCCTGACTTGAGGCGGTCGGTCGAAATGTCGTTGAGCACCACGTCGAAGCCGGCCAGCGCAGCGACATGCGCGATGCCATTGCCCATCTGCCCCGCGCCGATCACGCCGACCTTCTTGATTACTGCCGCCATAATGTCATCCACCGGAACGGCGCGCTATCAACCGCGCCTGCCTATCCCCCGAGCCGGGAGATCCGATTTAATCAGAACCCGGCCTCGAAACCTAGATTGGATCGCTTCGAAGGCGTGTCCCACGCCAAAGAAAACGCCTCAAAACGCAACACCGGCCGGAGTTTATAGCTCCGGCCGGTGTTTTAGCGCGTTTTACTTGCCGAGCTTGCCGAGTTCGGCGGTCAGCTCCGGAACCGCCTGGTAGAGGTCGGCGACCAGGCCGTAATCGGCAACCTGGAAGATCGGCGCATCCTCGTCCTTGTTGATCGCGACGATCACCTTGGAGTCCTTCATGCCGGCCAGATGCTGGATCGCGCCGGAAATGCCGACCGCGACATAGAGCTCGGGGGCCACGACCTTGCCGGTCTGGCCGACCTGCCAGTCGTTCGGCGCGTAGCCCGCATCCACCGCCGCGCGCGAAGCGCCGACGCCGGCGCCTAGCTTGTCGGCGAGCGGCTCGATGTACTTTGCGAAGTTCTCGCGGCTCTGCATGGCGCGGCCACCGGAGACGATGATCTTGGCCGAGGTCAGCTCGGGACGGTCGCTCTTTGCGACCTCCTCGCCGACAAAGGACGACAGGCCTGGATCGGCCACCGCCGCGACGCTCTCGACCGACGCGCTGCCGCCTTCACCTGCTGCGGCAAAGGTGGAGGTGCGCACCGTGATGACCTTCTTGGCGTCCTTCGACTTCACGGTCTGGATGGCGTTGCCGGCGTAGATCGGACGCTCATAGGTGTCGGGGGCGACCACCTTGGTGATCTCCGAGACCTGCATGACGTCGAGCAGGGCTGCGACGCGCGGCATCACGTTCTTGAAACGCGAGGTCGCAGGCGCGACGATGGCGTCATAGGACGGCGCCAGCGAGACGATCAGCGCGGCCAGTGGCTCGGCCAGATCGTGCGCGTAAAGCACGCCGTCGGCGAGCAGCACCTTCTTCACACCGGCAAGCTTTGCGGCGGCGTCCGCCGCGGCCTTGGCGTTCTCGCCCGCCACCAGAACCTCGACGTCCGCGCCGAGCGCGGCCGCCGCGGTCAGGGCCTTGTTGGTCGCATCCTTGAGCGACGCATTGTCGTGTTCGGCAATCAGAAGCGTCGTCATCAGAGCACCCCGGCTTCGTTCTTGAGTTTCGACACCAGCTCGGCGACGTCCTTGACCTTGACGCCCGCCTTACGGCCCGCCGGCTCGGTCGTGTTGAGAACCTCGAGGCGCGCAGTGAGATCGACCCCGTAATCGGCGGCGGTCTTGTCCGCGATCGGCTTCTTTTTGGCCTTCATGATGTTGGGCAGCGAGGCGTAGCGCGGCTCGTTGAGGCGGAGATCGGTGGTGACGATCGCCGGTCCCTTCAGCTTCACGGTCTGCAAGCCGCCGTCGACTTCGCGGGTGACCTTGAAGTCGCTGCCTTCGACCTCGAGCTTCGAGGCGAAGGTCGCCTGCGACCAGCCGAGCAGCGCGGCCAGCATCTGGCCGGTCTGATTGCTGTCGTCGTCGATCGCCTGCTTGCCGAGAATGATCAGGCCCGGCTGCTCTTCGTCCGCAATCTTCTTCAGTATCTTGGCGACCGCGAGCGGCTCGACCGCGCCCTCGGCCTTCACCAGGATGCCGCGATCGGCGCCCATGGCGAGACCGGTGCGGATCGTTTCCGACGCCTGCGCCGGTCCGATGGAGACCACCACGACTTCGGTCGCCTTGCCGGCTTCCTTCAGGCGCAGCGCTTCTTCGACCGCGATTTCGTCGAACGGGTTCATCGACATTTTGACGTTGGCGAGTTCAACGCCCGATCCATCGCTCTTGACGCGGACCTTGACGTTGTAATCGACCACCCGCTTTACCGGCACCAAGACCTTCATCGATCCTCTTTCACTCAATCTGGGAGGGGGGTTATCAACTGGCGCGGAACCTAAAGGCCTGATCCGGCCCGGTCAACGCGCGAAGGGGTCTAATTTTGGCGCCCAGAAATGCGCGGCCTAATGGGTCAGCGATTCTGGCCCGGAACCCAGAGCACGTCGCCGGCGCCGTCATCGTTACTGGCGCGGCTGGCGACGAACAGGAAGTCTGACAGGCGATTCATATACTGGATGCCAGCGGCACCAACAGGCTCTTCCGGCCGGGCCGCCAGTTCCACCATCACGCGTTCCGCCCTGCGGCAAATCGTGCGGGCGACATGGAGGTGGGCGGCGGCGGGCGTGCCGCCCGGCAGCACGAAGGAGGTCAGGGGTGCCAGCTCGTCGTTGAGCGCGTCGATGTCGCGCTCGAGTCGCTCGACCTGGCTCGCCACCACCCGCAGCCGCTCCGCCTTGCCCTCACGTTCGGGCACCGCGAGATCCGCGCCGAGGTCGAACAGATCGTTCTGGATGCGGCCAAGCATCGCGTCGAGCTCGGGCGCATCCCTGGTGTGAAGCCGGACCACGCCGATCGCAGCATTGGTCTCGTCCACCGTGCCATAGGCCTCGATGCGCAGATCGTATTTCGGCCGGCGTTCGCCCGAGCCGAGCGCTGTCGTGCCGTCGTCACCGGTTTTCGTATAGATGCGGTTGAGCACGACCATGTTAACGCCCCATCGCCCATACGGCGACCATCGCGATGACGATCGCCACGAACTGAAGCAGCACGCGCCAGCGCATCAGCTTCTGCGAGGTGCTGGGCGAGCCGCCGCGCATCATGTTGATGAGACCGAGCAGCAGCACCAACGCCACGGCGCCGACCGCGATCGGCAGGATGAAAGTACTCAGGAGAGATGCCATTCGAGGGTAGATAACACCCTGCGCGCCGGTCCGCCATGGCGTTCCCGATCTGGCTTTTAAGCCAATAATATCAGAAGCTAGCTAGATGATTTCCGATTTGCGCGAATTGCCCATCCTCTTCGCCTCTCCCCGCCTGCGGGGAGAGGTCGGAATGCGTTTCCCGCGCGCGGAAAGAGGAAGCAGCAACAGCAGTGCAGGTGGCGCGTGAAGGCAATCCGCACCATCTACGTCGTCGTGATGGACGCGTTCTACACGTTCCTGGCCGACGATGGCTGGGCGATCGCGAGCCATATCGCGCTGTCGACGCTGATGGCGCTATTCCCGTTCCTGATCGTGCTGACATCGCTCGCCGGCTTCTTCGGCTCCAAGGAACTCGCCGACCAGGCTGCGAGCCTCATGCTCCAGGTCTGGCCCAAGCAGGTCGCGGATTCGATCTCGGGGGAAGTCCACGACGTGCTGACCACGACCCGCACCGGCCTATTCACCATCGGCGCGGTGCTGTCGGTCTACTTCGCCTCCAACGGCGTCGAGGCGCTGCGGGTCGCACTGAACCGCGCCTATGCGGTCGTGGAGATGCGGCCATGGTACTGGCTACGGCTGGAATCGATCGCCTACACGCTGATTGCGGCCTTCACCGCGCTCGCCATGGCATTTCTGATCGTGCTCGGACCGCTGCTCATCGAGGCCGCGCGTGCGCACATTCCGCTGTTCGTTGAATCCAACGAGAGGATCCTCACCTGGCTGCGTTACGGCATCACCGTCGGCGCGTTGGTGGTGGCGTTGATGATCCTGCATACCTGGCTGCCGGCGGGACGGCGCCGGTTCCTTCAGATCCTGCCCGGCATCGTCTTCACCATCGTGGCGTCGCTGATCTCGGGCATCGTATTCGGCCAGTACCTCGCGCGCTTCGCCAACAATTACGTGACGATGTATGCCGGGCTCGCCTCGGTGATCATCGCGCTGGTGTTCCTGTATTTCATTGCCGCGATCTTCGTCTACGGCGGCGAACTCAACGCCGCGATCATTAAGTCGCGACTTCCTCACGGCGTGTCGCTGCAAGCAGCGCAGTCGCTAGCGCCCGCGGAGACACAGGCTTGACCAGAAAGGCGTCGGCGCCGGCCTCGCGTGAGGCGACTTCGTCCTCGCCGCGACCGGACACCCCGATGATGGGGATCTGAGCCAGCGGCGTCGCCATGGTGCGGATCCGCCTGATCGCCTCGACGCCATTGATGCCCGGCAGCACCATGTCCATCAGCACCGCGTCGAAGGCGCCCTGCGCAAGCCGGTTCACCGCGTCCTCGCCGCGCCCGATGAACTCGGCATGATGGCCGAGCTCGGTCAGGATGGTGTTGAGCACGACGCGCCCGAACGGATTGTCCTCCACGCTGAGCAAGCGCAGCGCCGGGACCGCATCCATCTCGGCTTCGCCCTTCGACTTGCCGGACTTGCCCGATCCCGTGGCATCCACCGACACCGTCAACGTGAAGGTGGCGCCGCCGCCGGGCCGAGGGGCGACCGTGATGTCGCCGCCCATCGCGCGCGCCAGTTGCTTCACCGACGACAGGCCCAGGCCGGCGCCGCCGAAGCGCGAGGCAATGGTGACATTGGCCTGGGTAAACGGGCGGAACAGCCGCTTGATCTCGGCCATGGTGAGGCCGATGCCGCTGTCGGACACCGCGAAGGCGACACCGACGCTGCCTTTGCCCTTGGCTTTGCCTCTGCTCTTGGTCTTTCCCTTGCTCTTGGCGGAACGCCAAGGCGCGACCGTGAGCGCCACGCCGCCGTGCTCGGTGAATTTCACGGCATTGTCGATCAGATTCTCGAGCGCGGCGCGCAGGCGGACGGGATCACCGACTACCAGCCCCGGCAGCTTCTCCGAGATATCGACCTCGGCCTGGAGACCCTTGGCCGCGGCGCGACCGGCCAGCGAATCGCCGGCGTTCCGGGCAAGGGTCCGCAGGTCGAACAAATCCTGCCGCAGCGTGCTTCCACCTCCGACGCCCTTGCCCGTCCCCTTGCCGGTTCTGGCCGCATCGACGAACAGGGTGGCAAGGTTCGCCAGATGCTCGGCACCGGCCTTGATCGTGTCGGCCCAGCGTCTTTCCCGTTCACCGAGATCCGAAGTCGCGAGCAGGTCGCTGATCGCGAGAATGCCGGTCAGGGGGGTGCGGACCTCATGGGCAAAGGCGGCAAGCGCGGCCTGGACGACGTCCGGCTCGACACGCTTGGTGCTGCGCTTGCGCAACCGGGCGGTCGGCCCGGAGCGCTTCCCAGCCACTCGCTTGGACGTCCCCGTAGTGCGCGCTGCGCGCGTTTTCGTCGCCATAACTCCCCTTCGAAGTATCGCCTTCGAACCCCGGGCTGTCAGGCGAGCATGGCACGGCGGAACACCTGGAGTCACGGCGCCGTTTGGCTAACCCCCAGAGAAACTTAACCTAATCCCACCAGCTGGCGGATACCGGCCGGCGTGGCGCCGACCGCGCGCAGTTCACGAAGGCCGGTCGAGCTGGTTGATTTCGACAGCTTCCGGCCGCCCTCGTCGCGAACTAGCCCATGGTGGCGGTAGACGGGTTCGGGCAGGCGGAGCAGAGCCTGAAGCAGACGGTGGACCGAAGTGGCGTGGAACAGGTCCTGGCCCCGCACGATCTCGCTGATGTCCTGGAGCGCATCGTCGACAACGACGGACAGATGGTAGCTCGTTGGCGTCTCCTTGCGGGCCACAATGACGTCGCCCCAGGCTTCTGGCCGCGCCGGGACGACGCCACGCTCACCATCGGGCCCCTCGCCCAGTTCGTTCCAGCTCAGGCCGACGGCGCGGCGGCAGGCCGCCGCCATGTCGAGCCGAAGCGCATAAGGCGCGCCGGCGTCGACGAGGCGATCGCGCTCGTCGGCGGACAGCGATCTGGCGTCGCCGGGATAGAGCGGCGCGCCGTCGGGATCGCGCGGCCACGGGCCATCCGCTTCACGCGCCGTAACCAGCCTTGCGATCTCGGCGCGGCTTTCGAAGGCGGGATAGACCACGCCGAGCGCCGAGAGCCTGTCCAGCGCCGCCCGATACGCGTCGAGATGCTCCGACTGCCGCCGCACCGGCGTCTCCCAGGCAATGCCGAGCCAGGCGAGGTCTTCGTAGATCGCTGTCTCATACTCCGGACGGCAACGCTTCGCGTCGATGTCCTCGATCCGTAACAAGAGCCGCCCACCGGTCTCGCGCGCGCGGTCGGAATTCAACAGCGCTGAATAGGCGTGGCCGAGGTGCAGGTAGCCATTCGGACTGGGGGCAAATCGGAAAACGGGTGTCGACATGCTTCAGAACTCGTCATGGCCGGGCTTCACCGTCACAGTTGTCATTCCGGGACGGTCCGCAGGACCGAACCCGGAATCTCGAGATTCCGGGCTCGCCCCGGAATGACGGAGTAAGATATTCGGTACGCGGTCAAGCCCGCGCATGACAAGTTGAGCAAGCGATGACCATCCACCTCGAAACCCAATCCGATCTCGAAGAGGCCGTCCACGCGCTGGTGAAGCGCGATCCGCGCCTGAAGCCCGTGCTCGCGACTGCCGGCATGCCGGCATTGCGCCGGCGCGAGCCGGGCTTTGCGGGGCTTGCCCACATCGTTTGCGGACAGCAGCTCTCCACAGCGAGCGCTGCAGCGATCTGGGGACGGCTGTCCGCCGCGTTCGATCCGTTCGATCACGAGGCGGTGCGCCGCGCCCGCACCGACCGGCTGGGGCGGCTCGGCCTGTCCGCCGCCAAGATCAAGACGCTGAAACATCTCGCGCGCGAGATCACCGCACAGCGGCTGAACCTCGACGTGCTCGCCGAAGAAGACGCCGATGCCGCGCATCACACGCTGATCGCACTGCCCGGCATCGGACCCTGGACGGCGGACGTCTATCTGCTGTTCTGCCTCGGCCATGGCGACGCCTGGCCGGCCGGCGACCTCGCCGTGCAAGAAGGCATCCGCATCGGGCTCGGCTTGCAGGCGCGGCCGACGGAGAAGCAGATGGCGCCACTCGCCGAACCCTGGCGCCCCCTGCGCGGTGCGGCGGCGCATCTGTGGTGGAGCTATTATCGCGCGGTAAAAAAACGCGAAGGCGTCATCGCGGGATCAGCTTAGCCCCGCAGCCGAACGCGATCGGTCCGGGCGCAATCGGCGACGAAGTCGATGACGGCCCGCACCGCCGGCAGTTCGACGAGGTCGGGATGGGCGAGCAGCCACAGGTCCGCCACGCTGGCGAGCTTCTGCGGCGCGACGCGCACGAGATCGGGATAGCTTTCGGCGACAAAGCACGACAGGGCGGAGATTCCGAGTCCGGCGCGGACCGCCGCCAGCATGTCGCCCTGGGACGAGCAGCGCATCACCACCCTGGCCTGACGTGTGACGACGTCGCTCCAGCGCGCAAGCTGGACGTTGGAGGTCTGGTCGGCGAAACCGATGACACTATGCCCCTTCCACTCGCCGCGCCGTTCAGGCAAGGACCGCCCGCCGGCGTAGTCGCGTGAGGCGTAGAATCCCGTGCCGAGACGGCCGATCTTGCGGCCGACCAGATTTTCCTCGCCGCTGTCGAAAGGCCGCAGCACCACGTCCGCCTCGCGCCGGCGCACGCTGGCCGGAAACGGATGGGTGATGATCTCGAGCTGGACGTGATCATGCGCGCGCAGGAACGCAGGCAGGCGCGGCATCAGCCAATGCGAGGCCAGCGTCGCGCCGATCGACAGCTTGACGGTACCGCGCGCCTTGTGCCCTCCCGCCGAGACTGCTGTCTCCGCCCGCAGCGCCGCCGCCGCCATCGCCTCGGCGTGCTCGCGCAGTGTCCGTCCATCCGCGGTTAGCGCCAGGCCGTCGGCGGCGCGCGCCACCAGCCTGGTGCCGAGTTGGGCTTCCAGCGCCGCGATCTTGCGGCTGACGGTGGGATGGCTGCTGTGCAGCCGACGTGCCGCGCCGGTGAAGCTGCCGGTATCGGCGACGGCGACGAAGGTCTTGCATAGGTCCCAGTCCATCAGCGGCACTCTGTTCAAATCTGAATAGTTGTCTGTTCAATATTGAACGATGGGAGGCCGCACTCCAACCCCTATAATGGCGTGAAATGAAACATGGGCGGCAACTCGCCCGCGACAATCAACAGGGAAACGCCTCGTCATCCGCCTGCCGGCGGGCTGCGTTTCCGGGAGGACATCATGGCGCTGCCCGCTCTCTTGAAGGATTCGCTCGAGCTGCCCGTGGTCGGCTCGCCGCTCTTCCTCGTCTCAGGCCCGGAGCTGGTGATCGCCCAGTGCAAGGCCGGTATCGTCGGCTCGTTTCCGGCGCTCAATGCCCGTCCGGTGGAAAAGCTCGACGAGTGGCTGAGCCGCATCGAGAATGAACTCGGCGAATACAAGTCGCGCAATCCCGGCAAGAAGGTCGCGCCCTACGCCGTCAACCAGATCTGCCACGCCTCCAACGACCGGCTGATGAAGGACATGGAGACCTGTGTGAAGCACAGGGCGCCCATCATCATTACCTCGCTGCGACCGCCCGCCGAGCTCGTCGAGGCCGCACATTCCTACGGCGGCCTCGTGTTCCACGACGTCATCAACGTCAAGCACGCGCGCAAGGCCGCCGAGCAAGGCGTCGACGGCCTGATCCTGGTCTGCGCCGGCGCTGGAGGACATGCAGGAACGCTCTCGCCTTTCGCGCTGGTACGTGAGGTCAAGCAATGGTTCGACGGCTCGATCCTGCTGTCGGGCGCAATCAGCGACGGCTTCGCAATCGCCTCCGCCCTGACGCTGGGCGCCGACCTCGCCTATATGGGCACGCGCTTCATCGCGACGAAGGAAGCCAACGCTGACGAAGCCTACAAGTCGGCGCTGACGCAGCATGCCGCGCACGACATCGTCTACACCAACCTCTTCACCGGCGTGCACGGCAACTATCTTGGCCCTTCGATCGCCGCGGCCGGGCTCGACCCGGACAATCTGCCGGCCGCCGACAAGACCAAGATGAATTTCGGCTCCGGCGGCAACATGAAGTCCAAGGCGTGGCGCGACATCTGGGGCTCGGGCCAGGGCATCGGCCAGATCGCCGATGCACCGCCGGTCGCCGAACTCGTCGACCGGATGAAACGAGAATTCGACCAGGCTCGGCAGGATTTCCTGATGCGCGCCAGCGCCTAAGGGCTCGGACCGACAATAAAACGGGAGGACACCATGAAACTGGCAGCCGCACTGATCGGCATGTCGTTGCTGACGCTCACGGGCGGCTGCGCCCATGCCGAAGGCAGCGACGAGATTCGCATCGGGCAGACCCTGCCCTACAGCGGTCCGGCGTCCGGCTTCGGCGCGATCGGACGGACGCAGGAGGCGTTCTTCGAGAAGGTCAATGCCGATGGCGGCATCAACGGCCGCAAGGTCAAGTTCATCACGCTGGACGACGCCTATTCGCCGCCGAAGACCGTCGAGCAGACCCGCAAGCTGGTGGAGCAAGAGGAGGTGCTGATGATGTTCGGCTCGCTCGGCACCGCCACCAACAGCGCCGTGCAACGCTATCTCAACGCCAAGAAGGTGCCGCAGCTATTTGTGCTCTCCGGCGCCACCAAATGGGCCGATCCACAGAAGAACCCGTGGACGATGCCGGGCATGGCGGCCTACGAATCCGAGGGCGTGGTCTATGCCAAATATATTTTGCAGACCAAGCCCGACGCCAAGATCGCGATCCTGTCGCAGAACGACGATTTCGGCCGCGACTATGTCGCGGGGTTCAAGCGTGCGCTCGGGACCAAGGCGGCCGGCATGATCGTCGCGGAAGCAAGCTACGAGACCAGCGCGCCGACGATCAGTTCGCAGCTCTCGACGCTGAAGGCGTCAGGCGCCAACGTGCTGTTCGGCGTCGTGCTCGGCAAGTTCACCTCGCAGATGGTCAAGGGCGTGGCCGAGATCGGCTGGAAGCCGGAGCTGTTTTTCGTGCCGACCTCGGCGTCCTCGATCTCGTTTCTGGAGCCGGCGGGCCTCGACAATGCCGTTGGTCTGATCTCGTCGAGCAACCAGAAGGACACGATGGACCCGCAATGGGCCGACGATCCCGGTGTGAAGGAATATTTCGCCTTCATGAAGCGTTATATGCCGACCGCAGACCTCTCCAACTCCAACTACGCCGCGGGCTACCACTATGCCACGCTGCTGATGACGGTGCTGAAGGCGTGCAAGGATGATGTCAGCCGCGACAACATCCTGCGCCAGGCGGCCTCGCTGAAGGACGTGAAGCTGCCGCTGCTGCTGCCGGGAATGGCTGTTACGACCGGCCCTGACGACTATCTGCCGTTCCAGCAGCTTCAGCTCCGGCGCTTCAACGGCAAGAGCTGGGTCGGCTTCGGCGACGTGCTCGATGATCGCTAGACGAGCGGAATGAGGAGACGCCATGATCATCAGCGGCGAACGCCAGATCAGCTATGACGACATCCGGGCCCGGATCAAGCGGGCGATGAGCGGCTTCCGCGCCCTGGGGCTTGCCGAGGCCGCGCCGGTCGCGATGATGCTGCGCAACGATTTCGCCCTGTTCGAGGTGGTTGCGGCCTCCGCCGCGCTGGGCAGTCCGGTGGTGCCGATCAACTGGCATCTGAAAGCCGAGGAGGTCCGTTACATCCTGGCCGACAGCGGGGCGAAGCTCCTGGTGTGCCATGCCGATTTGCTGCCGCAGATCCGCGACGGTGTACCGGCGGATGTCCTTCTCCTGGTCGTCGCGACGCCGCCCGAACTCGCAGCGACCTTCTCGATCCCTCCGGAGCTGACCGAAATCCCGGTGGGACTGACCGATTGGGATCGCTGGCGCGATAGCCATCCGCAAGCGCAGGAGCCGCCGCGGCGAGCCGCAGCGATGATCTACACATCGGGGACCACGGGCATGCCGAAGGGCGTGCGGCGCATGCCGATGCAGCCCGAACAGGCGGCCGCCTCCGAACGCGTGGGCGGGATCGCCTATGGCATCAAGCCGCGGGAAGACCAAATCGTGCTGATCAACGGGCCGATGTATCACTCGGCGCCGCATTCCTACGGCATGTTGGCATTTCGGAGCAGCTGCACCATCATTCTCCAGGCGCGGTTCGATGCGGAGGAACTGCTGGCGCTGATCGAGCGCCACCGCGTCACGCATATTCACATGGTGCCGACCATGTTCGTCCGACTGCTGCGGTTGCCCGAAGCGGTCAGACAGCGGTACGACCTGTCGTCGCTGCGTTTCGTCGTGCACGGCGCCGCCCCCTGCCCGCCAGACGTCAAGCGCGCCATGATCGACTGGTGGGGACCGGTCATCAACGAGTATTTCGGCTCCACCGAGACCGGGATCCCGGTCTGGCACTCGGCCGAGGAAGCACTGAAGAAGCCCGGCACGGTCGGCCGCGCCATCGAAGGCGGCATCGTCAGGATCTTCCGGGACGATGGCAGCCCGTGCGGTGCCAACGAAGTCGGCGAAATCTACATGCGCCAGACGGCAGTGCCCGATTTCGACTATCACGGCAGGTCGCAGGCAAGGGCCGAGGCCGGCCGTGACGGCCTCGTCAGCGTCGGCGATGTCGGTTATCTCGACGCGGACGGCTATCTGTTCCTGTGCGACCGCAAGCGCGACATGGTGATCTCCGGCGGCGTCAACATCTATCCCGCGGAGATTGAGAACGCGCTGATCGGAATGCCCGGAGTGCGCGACTGCGCCGTGTTCGGCATCCCCGACGCGGAATTTGGCGAGCGGCTGTGCGCCTTTGTCGAGCCTGAATCGGGTACCGAGCTCTCGGCCGACGCCGTCCGATCGTTCCTGCGCGAGCGGCTTGCCAATTTCAAGGTGCCAAAGGACGTCGAATTCCGCGACGCGCTGCCGCGCGAGGCAACGGGAAAGATCTTCAAGCGCAAGCTGCGGGAGCCCTATTGGGCGGCGTGAGAACAGGCGACGCGTCCGAGAGCGCGAGACTCATATAAACGGGAACGAGTGGCAATCGTTCCTGCGGCTCTCCACTATTGGACAGATTGAAGACGCGCGCTTCCGTCGCAAACGGAAGAGCAACCAATTCGAATCTCGTCTGTTGTCGACCGGCACAATCACTGCCGGAGGATAAACTATGTCACGTATAATTTCGCTCGCTGCGGCTGTCCTGCTGCTCGGATCAATGCCCGTAAGCGCACAGTCCCAAAAGGCACAAAGCGGCCCGGGCAACAACGCCGTCAACAGCTCTGATCACAACAACTCCAACGCACCAGTCGCAGGCCGCAACAGCTTCACCGAGGGACAGGCGAAGTCGAAGATCGAGGGCGCGGGCTATTCCAATGTTTCCGGCCTGCAAAAGGACGACAACGGCGTCTGGCGCGGCAAGGCCGACAAGGCTGGGACCAAGGCGGACGTGAGCGTCGATTTCCAGGGCAACGTGAACCCCGTCAAGTAAGGAGGATAAAACATGACCACCACCATTTCTCGACTTTATGACACCTATTCGGATGCGGAACGTGCGGTCAGGCGTCTGGAGGCCGCGGGCGTGCCGCACTCCGACATCAGCATCGTCGCGAACAACTCCGATAATTGGTACGGCTCCTCCTCCACCGGCAAGGTCGACCGTGACCGCGACGGCGTCGATGACCGCGCCGAAGGCGCCGGTACGGGCGCCGGCATCGGCGCTGGAATCGGAAGCGCGGCGGGCCTGCTTGCAGGACTCGGCTTGCTGGCTATTCCGGGGCTCGGGCCGGTGGTTGCTGCCGGATGGCTGGCTTCTACGGCAGTTGGTGCCGCAGCGGGCGCCGCGACGGGCGGCATCGTTGGCGCGCTGACCGAAGCCGGCGTTTCCAAGGATGATGCGTCGCGGTACGCGGAGGGCGTCCGTCGCGGCGGAACGCTGGTATCGGCGCGGGTGCCCGACCAGGACCGCTCACGTCTCGATGCCCTATTGCACGAGAAGGCCGTGAACCTGCAGGAACGGAGCGCCGCCTGGCAAAAGTCCGGCTGGAACGGCTTCGACGCCGCAAGCCCGCCGCTGTCGCCTGACGATGTCGGCCGTGAGCGTGAGTTGTACGGCGCCGGCACGCGGGTGAGGTAGGGATGTTCCGCTCGCCGCCACGCGAGCGGCTGTGAATCCCAAGAGCGCGAGGGAGGCTCCACCGAGGTGGAGCCTTTTTCGCGTGTCCGTTCTCAAACACCGCGAGAGTGCCGCAGGTCTCTCTCACGGGCTGACGGGCGCATTCCGCTGAAGCAGGGGCACATGCTCTCACTGCTCGGGTAATCGGCTATTGGCCGTCTGCGAAACAGTATAGCTTTCGACCCTAGAGGAAACGCCGCGAAGACGGCACGAGGTCGCGCATGCTGGACAGGACGAAGGATATTGCCGCATCCGCGCAAGCCTGGCTCGATGAATTCGAGCGCACGTTTGGCGTACCCGGCGGCGCTGGGCTGGACCCTCTTTTCGTCGCCGACAGCTATTGGCGCGATGTGCTGGCACTCAGCTGGAACCTGCAAACCATCGCCGGCGGCGACTCGATCAAGCGGGAGCTGACAACGCTCGCGGCAAAGGTCGCGCCGGGCAGCTTCAAGATCGCGCCGAACCGAGCGCCACCGCGCTGGGTGACGCGTGCCGGGACCAACACGATCGAAGCGATCTTCGATTTCGAAACCGCACTGGGGCGCGGCAGCGGCATCGCGAGGCTTGTGCCCGACGCTACCGACGGCGACCGCCTGAAAGCGTGGACGCTCCTCACCGCGCTCGACGAGCTCAAGGGCTTCGAGGAGCAGCTCGGCACCTCGCGGCCGCGCGGCCAGGCTTATTCGCGCGACTTCCGTGGACCGAACTGGCTCGACCTGCGCAACGCCTCGCGCGACTACACCGATCGCGATCCAGCCGTGCTGGTGGTCGGCGGCGGCCAGGCCGGGCTCGCGATTGCGGCTCGGCTGAAGCAGTTGAAGATCGACACACTGATCGTCGATCGCGAGGCGCGGATCGGGGACAATTGGCGCAAACGTTACCACGCGCTGACCCTGCATAACCAGGTGCAAGTCAATCATTTGCCCTACATGCCGTTTCCGCCGAACTGGCCGACCTATATCCCCAAGGACAAGCTCGCCAACTGGTTCGAAGCTTACGTCGACGCGATGGAGCTGAATTTCTGGACCGGAACCGAATTCGAATGCGGCGCCTACGACGATGCCAAGGGCAACTGGACCGTCACGTTGCGAGGCGCCGACGGTGGCAAACGGACCATGCACCCGCGCCATGTTGTGATGGCAACCGGCGTCAGCGGCATCGCCAATGTGCCTGTTATTCCAACCCTCGATAACTTCAAGGGCACGCTGCTGCATTCGAGCCGCTACGAGGACGGCGAAAACTGGACAGGAAAACGCGCCATCGTCATCGGCACCGGCAATAGCGGTCACGACATCGCGCAGGACCTTCACTCGAGTGGCGCGGAAGTGACGCTGGTGCAGCGTTCACCCACGCTGGTCACCAATATCGAGCCGTCGGCCCAACTTGCCTACGCGACCTACAATGAGGGCACGCTCGAGGACAACGATTTGATCGCGGCCTCGATGCCGACGCCGCTGGCGAAGAAGACCCATGTGATGCTGACGGAGCAGTCGAAGGAGCTCGATAACGAGCTGCTCGACGGCCTGCGCAAGGTCGGCTTCAAGCTCGATTTCGGCGAGGCCGGCACCGGCTGGCAGTTCAAATATCTCACCCGTGGCGGCGGCTATTATTTCAATGTCGGCTGCTCCAACCTCATCGTCGAGGGTGCGATCAAGCTCAGGCAGTTTTCCGACATCGAGAGCTTCGTCGCCGAGGGGGCGCGGATGAAGGACGGCACGACCCTTCCGGCCGACCTGATCGTGCTCTCGACCGGTTACAAGACACAGGAGTATCTGGTGCGGAAACTGTTCGGCGACGGCGTCGCCGACCGCGTCGGCCCGATCTGGGGCTTTGGCGACGGCCTCGAGCTGCGCAACATGTATGCGCGCACTGGGCAACCCGGCCTCTGGTTCATCGCCGGCAGCCTCGCGCAATGCCGGATCAACTCGAAATATCTCGCACTGCAGATCAAGGCGATCGAGGAAGGGATTCTGGGGCGTGAGGCGGGCGCAATTTGAGCCTCCTCGTCATTGCGAGCGCAGCATCCAGTGTCTTTCCGCGGACGCAGTCTGGATTGCTTCGCTGCGCTCGCAATGACAGTGTGGAGACGATCGCGCATCGCCGACACGAATAAGAGGAGAACACCAATGCCAGCCATTCTCGGCACCGGCGAGCACCGCTACCGCGTCGTTGAGAACTTCGCAAAGCTGCCGGACGGATGGCAGCTCACCGACGTCGCTTCGGTCGCGGTCGACGGCAAGGACCGCGTCTACGTCTTCAACCGCGGGGCCCATCCGATGGTCGTGCTGGACCGCGAGGGCAATTTCTTGCGCAGTTGGGGCGAAGGCCTGTTCTCGCGCGCACACGGCCTGCACATCGATGCCGACGACAATCTCTATTGCACAGATGACGGCGACCACACCGTGCGCAAGTGCACCACCGAGGGCAATGTGCTGCTGACGATCGGCATCCCCGAAAAACCGTCGCCATTCATGAGCGGCGATCCCTTCCATCGCTGTACCCACACCGCGCTGTCGCCGAAGGGCGAAATCTACGTCTCCGACGGCTATGGCAATGCGCGCGTGCACAAGTTCACGCCCGATGGCAAGCTGATGACGAGCTGGGGCGAGCCCGGCACCGATCCCGGCCAGTTCAACATCGTGCACAACATCGCCACCGATGCCGACGGCTTTGTCTATGTCGCCGACCGCGAGAATCATCGCGTGCAGGTGTTCGACGGCAATGGCAAGTACGAGACGCAGTGGAACAATCTGCACCGCCCGTGTGCGCTATACTGCTGCGGCGGCAGCAAGAGCCCGACCTTCGTCATCGGAGAACTCGGGCCCGGCCTCGCGGTCAACCGCAAGGTGCCCAATCTCGGCCCGCGGCTCTCGATCGTGGACGCCAAGGGCAACCGCATCGCGCGGCTCGGCGGCGAGGAAGGCCCGGGCGTTGCGAGCGGCAAGTTCCTGGCACCGCATGGCATTGCGCTGGATTCCCGGGGCGACATTTATGTCGGCGAGGTCGGCGTCACCGACTGGAAGACCAGCTTTCCGGATGAGGAGATGCCGGCCGCGGTGCGCGCGACGCGATGTTTGCAGAAGCTGGAGCGGGTACGGGAGTAGCTGCCTCGGCACATCCACGTTGCGCTGTCAGGAGAACGCTGCCTCCACGGCCCCGGACCTGGAAATCACGGCGTTTTGCGCGGGTTGCCACCCCCGTGCCGCATTGCTTGTGCCGGAATAAGTCGCTCGACGGGCTTCACAATCCCGTCACGCTGCATGTAGTATGTCAGTTACGTGCTGCTTCGCAGCGTACATTGGAGGCCAGGAGCGTTACTTGAACGCACATGTCTCGCAAGGCCATTGGCCGGTGTTGGTGCTGAATGCGGACTTCCGGCCGCTGAGTTACTACCCACTGTCTTTGTGGTCGTGGCAGGACGCGATCAAGGCGGTATTCCTCGACCGCGTCAACATCGTCGCGCATTACGATCAGGCGGTCCATAGTCCCACACTGCAAATGCAGTTGCCGAGCGTCGTCTCGCTCAAATCCTTCGTCAAGCCGACCACCCATCCTGCCTTCACCCGATTCAACGTCTTCCTGCGCGATCGTTTCGCCTGCCAGTATTGCGGCTCGCCCGAAGACCTCACCTTCGACCACATCATCCCGCGCAGCAAAGGCGGCCAGACCACCTGGGAGAACGTGGTCGCGGCGTGCTCGCCCTGCAATCTGCGCAAAGGCAATCTGACGCCGGTGCAGGCCAAGATGTTTCCGCGCCAACATGCGTTCGCGCCGACCGTGCACCAGCTTCACCGCAACGGCCGCCTGTTCCCACCGAACTATCTGCACGACAGCTGGCTGGATTATCTCTACTGGGATACGGAGCTGGATCCGTAAGGTCTGCGTCTGGTCTCACATCCCGATCGCATTCCGCGCGACCACGTCGCGATAGAACGCCGCGCTCAGCTTCGGCACCCTCGCCTGCGTCTCGAAATCGACGCGGTACAGGCCAAACCGCTTTCCGTAACCAAAAATCCATTCGAAATTGTCCATCAGGCTCCACAGGAAATAGCCGCGAATTGGGACGCCTTCGGTAATCGCGCGCTGCATCTGGGTCAGGTAGTTGCGCAGGAACATGATGCGGTCGAGGTCGTAGACCTGGCCGTCGGCGGCGAGCTTGTCCTCCGACGAGGTACCGTTCTCGCTGATATAGATATCGTCGATGTTCCAGATCTTTGCGGCGATGCGCGGCGCCCAGTAGATGACCTCGGGGCCAATCCGTAACCATTCCGAGTTCATGTGCGGGAACGAGGTCGGGAACGGCAGCACGTGGAAGCCGGGCGCACGATCGGAGGCCGTGATGTAATATTGTGGCGCGTATATGTTGAGGCCGACGAAGTCGTTCGGCGTGCCGATGATCTTCAATTCATCAGGCGTGAATTTCGGAGCGTCCGCGCCGGCATAGGCGAGGAAACCGTCGGTGTATTTGCCCTCCAGCACCACACCGAGGAAGCCGGCGTTGAGCTCGCGCGTCGCGATCTCGGCCGCGCGGATGTTTTCGGGTGTCGCGATCGCCGGCACGCAGGCGGCAATGTTCTCGGCCGCGCCGACGCGGGTGCCGGCGCGCCCTGAGGCGCGGATCGCCTGCACCGCCAGCCCGTGCGCCAGCGCGACGTGATGGCGGGCCTGGTTGAGCAACGCCGCCGGCAGCTTGAGTCCGGGCGCGTCGATGCCCCAGCCATATCCGAAATTCACGAAGCGCCCGACCTCGTTGACGGTGAAAATATTCTTCACGCGATCGGTCAGGCGCTGGGCGACGTAGGCTGCGTAGTCGGCGAAAGCCTTCGAGGTGTCGCTGGACTGCCAGCCGCCGACGCGGTCCTGGAGCGCCTGCGGCAGGTCCCAGTGATAGAGCGTGGCGTAGGGCTCGATGCCGTTCGCGAGCAGCTCGTCGACGAGACGGTTGTAGAAGTCGAGCCCTTTGGGATTGGGTTGTCCCGATCCTTCCGGAAACACCCGCGGCCAGGCGACCGAGAAACGGTAAGCCTTGACGTCGAGCGCCTTGATCAGCGTCACGTCGTCCTTGTAGCGATGATAGTGTTCGTTAGCGCGGTCGCCGGTCGTGCCGTCCTCGATCTTGCCGGGCGTGTGGCTGAAGGTGTCCCAGATCGACTTGCCGCGACCGTCCTCGTCGACGGCGCCTTCGATCTGATAGGACGAAGTCGCCGTGCCCCAGAGAAAATCCTTCGGGAAGGGCGCGGGCGCGTGGCGGTCGGGCACGATCAGCGTTTCATCTACCGCAGCCTTGTCCGCAGCCTTCTCGTCAGCCTTGACACCTGCCGTTGCGCCAACCGCCGCAAGGCCCGCGAGCTTTGCAAAATCGCGCCGCGAGAAATCAGCTGCCATTGCTATCTCCGGGCCTGCTCCATATCGATCTGATAGACGGATATGCGGTCGATCTCGAATGCAACGGTCGGGGGCGACTCCGCGTCGACCGGTCCGACGCCGAGAAAGAATTTCGATCCGATTGCGAGATTGACGATCATGTACATGGGATCGTCGAAGCCGATCGGCACCTTGATGTCGGACACCGGCCTGCGGTCGATGAAATAGACCAGGCGATCCTCTTCCCACAATACACCGTAAGTGTGAAATGCGCTCGAAGCGTCGCCGACCGCGAAGTCGAAGCCGCAGGACTGGATCTTCTGGGTCGAGGGAATCCGCCAATGCGTCGTCATCACGAGATCACCCGGCTTTTCGCCGCGGCCTTCCAGCACGTCGACCTCCGGCGGCCAGCCGCCGTCATCCGCCAGCATCCAGAACGCCGGCCACACCGCATGCCCAACCGGCACCTTGGCGCGGATCTCGAAATAACCGTGCTTCTGCGCGAACGTGCCCTGGGTCGTGAGTATCCCGGAAATGTACTCGTTGTTGAACAGCACCGGTTTCAATTCCGGCGGGGTGCGCCTGGCGACGATCGACAGCACGCCGTCCTTGACCTTGAACGGATCGAGCCCGAGCGGCGCCGCGGCCCGCCCCGCGTAGCGCGGATCGACGTAGATCTGCTGCTCGCCATTGGCGCTGGTCTTGCGCTTGAAGTCGGAGCCGTCGCCACCCCAGTAGCGCGCCTCCGGCCAGGCCGCACCGCCGGCGTAATGCGGCACCCAGCGTCCGTTCGCCAGCGGGTGCTCGTCAAAATCCTCGTTGAAGGTCCGGCGCAGCGGCAAGAAGATCAGCGAGGCCGGATTGACCGTTTCCAGCCGGCGGCACGCGATGGCGGAGGGATCGGTCGTCACCTGCAGCGACATGCTCACCGGGGCACCGTCGAGATCGTCCTGCGCGAGGGCCGGCGCAGGCACAACGCAGAGACCGATCACAGCCAGAGCGCCCCTCGTCCAACGCGCGATCATCACCGCTCTTCGAAGATGCCGGAGGAAAGGCCGAGGTTAGCTCGCTCGTATCGGGACGGGCAAGGGCAGGCCCGCGACCGCGCGTCAATTCGGGAGCGCAGCCCGCACATGCCATCCAGATTTTCGTGCACTTAAAAAAATGAAGACGCCAGGGCGGTGCCCGGCAGGCGCGCGGCAGGCTCTCGCCGGGGACGGAACTCGATGCGCCGCCGACCGTTCAGAGTGAAGGCCGGATGTTTCGCGCGCGCCAACGGTCCGCGCCAGACGTGTCCAGCCCTGCCACAGCACAAGGGGAGAATAGTCATGGCCACAAGCGAGACGGATCACGTCTACAAGATCCTGGAACTGGTCGGATCGTCCGAGACCTCGATCGAGGACGCGATCAAGAACGCGGTCAGCCGGGCCGCCAAGACCGTTCGTGAGATGAAATGGTTCGAGGTGGTGCAAACGCGCGGCCATATCGAGAACGGTGCCGTGCGCCACTACCAGGTTACGCTGCGCGTCGGCTTCACTCTGGACGAGTGAGGTAGAACACCGGGCCAAGCCGACGCTTGAGCCAGCCTGGTTAACGCGACAATCCCCCTCCCGCCTGATGACTGCAAGTGTTGGCGCCGCGACGAGTCTGCCGTCCCAACCCACGACGGACTGCAGCACGCTGGTCGCCGCCGCCGATCGCGCGCTCTACGCCGCCAGGGACAATGGCCGGGACCGGCTGATGATGTCGGCACAGGTCGTTCCCTGGTCCGCGAGAAGCGCGTGACGGGATCGACTGTTGCTCTGGATTTGTTGCCTGCGCTCTAGCGCGGTATGGCTTGGATCACGGCCGGATGTTCGGCCAATCCGAGAGTGCCGCTGTGACTGGTGGAACAAGCTCGTCCTCTTCGACATGGACAATGTCCTCTGCGATTACGACAGGGCAAAGCGTGTCGCATTGCTGGCGAAGCTTGCGGGGGCTACGAGCGGCGCGCGAGAGGCGCGTCTGTTCGCGCATCACCACACTTCGGTTGAGGCGTTCAGGCAGGCCTTTCGGAGCACGGCCTGCTTCACGCATGAATGCGCGCTCCGCTTTTCCAGGCGTCAGGCGAGATGGCACGCCACAAGGTGCCCGCCCGCTCCCTCCTTCAGCTCCGGCGCGCTTTCGGCGCAACGCGGCTGGGCGATAGGACAGCGGGTGTGGAAGTGGCAGCCCGACGGCGGCTTCATCGGGCTCGGAACGTCTCCCTTGAGGCGGATGCGCTCGCGTTTGAGTTTGGGATCGGGCACCGGCACCGCTGATAACAGCGCCCTCGTGTAGGGATGCTGCGGATTGCGGTAGAGGTCGCTGGCCTTGGCGAG
The DNA here is from genome assembly GCF_055807435.1 of Bradyrhizobium sp. Ken51. NCBI lineage: Bacteria > Pseudomonadati > Pseudomonadota > Alphaproteobacteria > Hyphomicrobiales > Nitrobacteraceae > Bradyrhizobium > Bradyrhizobium sp. Ken51. The sequence continues at coordinate 350,796 of NZ_JBVVPB010000003.1, forward strand.
CTCGACGATACGGCCAAGATACATCACCGCGACGCGGTCGGAGATGTGCTCGACCACCGACAAATCGTGCGCGACGAAGAGATAGGTGAGGTTCAGCTCGGCCTGGAGATCTTCCAGCAAATTGATGACCTGAGCCTGGATCGAGACGTCGAGCGCCGACACCGGTTCGTCGCAGACGATCAGTTTCGGCTCGACCGCGAGCGCACGCGCGATCACGATGCGCTGGCGCTGACCGCCGGAAAACTCATGCGGATAGCGGCGCATGTGCTCGGCCTTGAGCCCCACCTTCACCAGCAGGCTCGCGACGCGATCCTCCCGCTCCTTGGCCGATGAGCCAAGCTTATGGATGATCAGCGCTTCGCCGAGGATGGCGCCGACCGTCATGCGCGGATTGAGGGAGGCGAACGGGTCCTGGAACACGAGCTGCATGTTCCGCCGCATCGCGCGCAAATCGTTGCCGCCGAGCTGGCGGACATCCTGACCGTCGAACACGACCTCGCCGTCGGTCGGCTCGATCAGGCGCAGCACGCAGCGTCCCGTCGTCGACTTGCCGCAGCCGGATTCGCCGACGAGGCCGAGCGTCTCGCCCCGGTTGACCGAGAACGAGACCCCGTCCACCGCATAAACGCTGCCGACCTGGCGCGATAACAGGCCGCCATGCACGGGAAAATATTTCTTCAGGCCGCTGACGCGGAGCAAGGGCTCGGTCATGCTGCGCCTCCCAACTGCGTATCTCCCAGATGACAGGCCATGCGGTGGCCGGGCGCGATTTCGCGCAGCAGCGGCTCCCTCTCGGTGCAGATGCTCATGGCGTGGCGGCAGCGCGGAGCGAAGCGGCAGCCGACCGGCGGGTTGATCAGGATCGGCACCGAGCCGCCGATCGCCTCCAGCCGCACCTTGTGCTCGCTGTCGAGATCAATGCGCGGGATCGAGCGGATCAGTCCCTGGGTATAGGGATGGCCGGGATTGCCGAAGAGGTCGTCGACAGGCGCCTCCTCTACCACCTTGCCGGCGTACATCACCACGACGCGTTGCGCGGTCTCGGCGACGACGCCCATGGCATGGGTGATCAGCATCACCGCCATGCCGAAGCGCTCCTTCATGTCCTGGAGCAGGCCGAGGATCTGCGCCTGAATGGTGACGTCGAGGGCCGTGGTGGGCTCGTCGGCGATGATCAGTTTCGGCTTGCAGGCGAGCGCCATCGCGATCATCACGCGCTGCCGCATGCCGCCGGAGAACTGATGCGGATAGTTGTGCACGCGGCCTTCGGCGTTGGGAATCTGCACCAGCTTGAGCATTTCGATGGTGCGCTCGAGCGCCTGCTTCCTGGTGACGTTCTCATGGCGGCGCAGGCTTTCGGCGATCTGCTCGCCGATGGTCAGCACCGGATTGAGCGAGGTCATCGGCTCCTGGAAGATGAAGCCGATCTCCTTGGCGCGGATCTCGTCGAGCTGACTGCTCGTCAGCGGCACGAGATCGCGGCCCTCGAAGATGATCTCGCCTGCCGCGATGCGGCCCGGCGGCATCGCGATCAGCTTCAGGATCGACATCGCGGTGACGGTCTTGCCGCAGCCGGATTCGCCGACGACGCAGAGCGTCTCGCCGCGGTTGATGGAGATGTCGACACCATCGACCGCCTGGAGGATGCCGTCGTCGGTGGAGAAGTGGGTTTTCAGTCCCTTGATCTCGAGCAGCGGCGCCATCAGATCACCCGCCGCGCATCGAGCGCGTCACGCAAGCCGTCGCCGATGAAGTTGATGGCGACCACCGCGATGAAGATCGCGCCGCCCGGAAACAGCGCCCAGTGCGGGCCGATGTCGAGAAAGTCTTTCGCGTCATAAAGCAGCCGGCCCCAGGTCGGCGTATCCGGAGGGAAGCCGAGGCCGAGGAAGGACAGCGTCGATTCCGCGATGATGGCGGCAGCCACGTCGATGGTGCCGGCGATGATCACCGGACCGAGGGCATTGGGCAGGATATGGCGCACAACCTGCCGCACCGGGCTTGCCCCGAGAGCGCGCGCGGCTTCAACGAATTCCTTCTCGCGGATCGACAGGAACTGGGCGCGAACGAGGCGCGCAACCGGCATCCAGCGCAAGCCACCGATCACGAGCACGATCAGGATGAAAATGCCGCCCTCGGGGCCGAAAGCCGCCTTCAGCCCGTCGCGGAAGAGATAGATCAGCAGCAGCAGCAGGGGCAATTGCGGCAGCGACAGAAAGAGATCGGTGAGCCACATCAGCCCATGACCGAGCGCACCGCGCGACATGCCGGCGAGCGCGCCGATCAGCACGCCGACAAAGACTGAGACCAGCATCGCGGCGAGGCCGACCGCGAGCGAGATGCGCCCGCCATAGATCATGCGGGCGAGGATGTCCTGCCCGAGATCGTCGGTGCCGAAAGGATGGGCCAGCGACGGCCCCTGCATGCCCGCCACGATATCGATGTCGTCGATCTTGACCCGCCAGATAAAGGGGCCGACCACCACCGCCAGGATCAGAACGAGGAGCAGGAACGCACTGACCACGGCAAGCTTGTGGCGGCTATAGCGCCGCCACGTCTCGCGCCAGGGCGAGTAGACGCGCCGCTCAGCGGAGGGAGATGCGAGGGTCAAGCCAGCCATAAAGAACGTCCGCGATGAGATTGAACAGCACGACCAGGCACGCAAAGACGAAGGTGACGGCCATCACCACCGGCGTGTCGTTGGAAAGGATGGAGGAGATCAGCAGCGAGCCGATGCCGGGGATGCGGAAAATCTGCTCGGTGACGATGGCGCCGCCGAACACCGCCGGGATTTGCAACGCAATCAGCGTGACGACCGGGATCATCGCGTTGCGCATCACGTGCTTGATAATCACCCGCCGCTGGCCGATGCCCTTGGCGCGCGCGGTGGTGACGTAGTCGAGCCGGATCACGTCGAGCATCGCCGAGCGCACGAAGCGCGTCATCGACGCCGCCTGGAACAGGCCGAGCACCGCCACCGGCATGATTGCCTGACGGATCGTCTCCGCCAGCCAGTGAATGCCCGTGCCCTTGATGTCCGTGGTGTAGACGAAAGGCAGCCAGTCCAGCGTGACCGAGAAGATCAGGATGAACAGGATGCCGGTGAAGAAGGTCGGAAGCGAGAAGCCGACGAAGGCCAGCGTGTTGGCAACCTGGTCGAACAGCGAATACGGCTTCGTCGCGGCATAGACCCCGACCGGGATCGCGATCAGGAGCGCCAGAATCTGCGCCGAGCCGATCACGTAGAGCGTCGTTGGCAGTCGCTGGAGAATGAGCGTGTCGACGTTCATCCGGCTGACAAAGGAGAAACCCCAGTCGCCATGCAGCATGGCGTTGAGCCAGTGCAGGTAACGAAGGTAGATCGGATCGTCGAGGCCGAACTTCGCCCGAAGCGCGAGAGCGACTTCGGGCGGCACGTTCGGATTGGTCGCCAGCTCCGAGAAGGGATCGCCCGGGGCTAGCGCGAGCACGACGAACAGCACGAGCGAAATTCCGAGCAGGCTCGGAATCGCGATCAGGAGGCGACGCAGGACATACTGGCTCATGAAGAAGGACCGCTCTAGGCGTGCGTGATCATTCCTCGCGGTACCAGTCGAACAAATTGTCGGTCTCGTTGGCCCAGCCGCTGATCACCGGACGCAGCGTGTTGGCGCTCGCCTCCACCTTCAGCCGATGCTGCGCCGGGATGAACACGGTGTCCTGGAACAGGAGATCGTTGGCCTTGATGTAGAGCGCCACACGCTTGACCGGATCCATCTCACCGTCGGCGGCGTCGATGGTCGCGTCATAGTCCTTGTTGATCCAGCGCGGGAAATTGGTGCCCTGCCACTTGTTCTCCTTGGCCGCGACATTGCTCGAATGATAGCGGCGCATGTGCTGGGCGGGATCCGGCTGGCTCATCGGGATCTGGAACATCTCGATGTCCGCGTAGAATTTGGCGTACGTGTCGGGATTGGCAACGTCCGAGGAGAAGAACACAGAGGCCACGACGGACTTCAATTCCACATCGATGCCGGCCTTCTGACAGGCCTGCTTGACGATCGCCTGGGTCTTCTGGCGCGGGCCGTTGATCGAGGTCTGATACACGATCTTCAGCCTCTTGCCGTCCTTCTCGCGAATGCCGTCGGCGCCGGGCTTCCAGCCGGCATCGTCGAGGATCTTCGAGGCCTTCTCGACGCTGAACTCCCATGTGGTGTTCTTGGAGACGAACTTTTCGGGACCGTTGAGGAAGTTCGCGGTAGTGCGGCCGGCGCGGCCATAGATGGCTTTCTTGATGGACTCGCGATCGACCAGCAGCGACAGCGCCTTGCGCACCGCCGGATCCGAGAACAGCGGATGCTTGGTCTTTATCGAGGAGCGCTCGCCGTCGACCTCGGTGGTCGGATCGGTGAAGTTGAGCGCGATGAACTCGGTATCGCCGCCTACGGCGTAGATGGTCTTGCCCTTGCCGCCCTTCTCCAGACGCAGCAGCACGTCGTCCTCGACCTGGATATTCCAGCCGAAATCATATTCGCCGGTCTGGATCACCGCGCGCGCCGCCGAGACGGCATCGCCGCCGCCCTTCATCTCGATCGTATCGAAATGGGGACGGTTCGGCATGTGATATTCGGGATTGATCACGCCCCGGATGAGATCGCCGGGCTTGAACTCGACGAATTTGTAGGGGCCGGTGCCGACCGGGGCGAGGTTGGCCGGCGCCTCACGGGACTTCGAGCCTTTGAACTCGGCAAACAGGTGCTTAGGCAGAATCTGTCCGGTCGCGCCGACGAAGGCATCGGCCCAGAACGGCGTCGGCTTCTTGAAGCCGAGGCGGACTGTCAGATCATCCACCTTCTCAACCGTAATATCGCGGTAGGTCGCGACAGTGACGGCCGCGGTCGCGGGATCGATGATGTATTCCCAGGTGAAGACCACGTCATCGGCGGTGAAGGGTTTGCCATCGTGCCATTTGACGCCGGGTTTCAGCTTCCAGGTCACCGACTTGCCGTCGGCCGCGAGCAGGCCGTTCTGGGTCGAGGGAATCTCCGTCGCGAGAACCAGCTTCATGTTGCCGTCGGGATCCCAGCAGGCGAGCGGTTCGTAGAACAGGCGCGAGCCGTCCTGGTCCTTGGTGCCGGTGGCGAAATGCGGATTGAGCAGGGTCGGCCCCTGCCACCACAGCAGCTTGAGCGCACCACCGCCGCCGCGCTTGGTCGGCTTGTAGGTCGAGACGCCCTCAGCCATGGCGACCCCGCCGAGCGCGAGGATCTGGTTGGCCAAAGGCGCGGTGAGACCCACGGCAGCCAGGCGTTGAATGAAGCCGCGGCGATCCATCCGCCCGTCCTTCACGTCACCGATCATCGAACGCAGTTCTTTATCCAGCATGGTTGTCCCCCGTCTGGTTCCCGTATGGATGCAGGCGGTCGCGCGAGGCGACCACCGGGCTTGGCTGGCGGTAGATGGCACACCGAATGGGGTGCGCGTCAACTGCGACCGTGTGTATGCAAACGGTCTTCTGACTGTCTGTTGGGCAAAACCATATTCCGCAGCCCATCCATTCGGCAATCCAGCATCAAAACAGGCTGGATTCCGCGCTGCACTGCAGAAAATTTGTTCGCCGGATCAGACGAAGTATCGAGGCGAATTCTACGCCACGGACATGTCGAGCGGCGGCGCGACGTGGTCTGGCAGCGGACAGACGTAAGGTGTCTTGGCGGTGCGCTTCTCGAGGTCAGCCTTGGCAGCCTTGATCAGCTCCGGGTCCGTCAGCGCCTTGATGCCGATGCCGGCCATCGCCTTGGCGGCCTGCACCATGGCCTTGTGCGCATGCGCGCTCTTGCCCTGCGCGACCACCTGCCAGGTGTGGAAGGGCGTACCGATTGCAACCGTGGGTGCGTGGACCTGCACGGTCGGCACCACCCAGCTCACGTCGCCGACGTCGGTCGAGCCGACCAGCGGATTGCGCTTGGCATCGAGTGGCACCAGGAAGTCGGCCAGCGGCCGGTCGGTCGGCTCCATGCCGATCGCGTAATAGACCGACTCGATGTCCTTGTCGCTCAGCGTCGCGCGGATCTCCGTGGCAAAGCCCTTGTCTGCGTCGTCGAAATGCGGCGGTCCGAGCTCTTCCATGACCCGGTGCAGCGCCTGCTCCAGCGGCGTGTTCGGCAGGATGTTGGAGACCGCGGAGATGATCTTCATCTCGACCTTGGTCTCGGTCATCAGCGCCGCGCCCTCCGCGATCTTGCTCACGCGTCCGACCAGCTCGTTCATGCCGGGCAGATCACGGGCGCGGATCGAATAGCGCACGCGCGCATGCGCCTGCACCACGTTCGGAGCGATGCCGCCGGTGTCGAGCAGCGCGTAGTGCACGCGCGCGTCGCTCGGCATGTGCTCGCGCATGTAGTTCACGCCGACATTCATCAGCTCCACGGCGTCGAGCGCGGAGCGGCCGAGATGTGGCGAGGCCGCCGCATGCGAGGTGCGGCCGGTGAAGATGAAATCGGCGCGGGTGTTGGCGAGTGACGGCGTCACCGCGACCTCCCAGAAGCTGTGCGGATGCCAGGTGATGGCGATGTCGGCGTCTTCAAATGCGCCGGAGCGCACCATGAAGGCTTTTGCCGCGCCGCCCTCCTCCGCCGGGCAACCGTAATAGCGCACGCGGCCCGGCACCTTGTTCTCGGCAAGCCAGTCCTTCACCGCCGTCGCGGCGAGGAGAGCTGCGGAACCGAGCAGATTGTGGCCGCAGCCATGGCCGTGGCCGCCGGTCTCGACCGGACGATGCTCCGCGACGCCCGCCTCCTGGCTGAGGCCCGGCAGCGCATCATACTCCCCCATGAAGGCAATGACCGGTCCGCCCTCGCCCCATTCGCCCATCACCGCGGTCGGAATGCCCGCGACCTGCTCGGTGATGCGAAAACCCTGATGACGCAACTCGGCGAGATGTTCTGCGGCGGACCGCGCCTCGGTGTAGCAGACTTCGGGCATGCCCCAGACCTTGTCGCTGAGGTCGATGAAACGTGCCTTGATCGTGTCGATGCCACGCCAGATGTCGCTGCGGTTGTCCATGCTTCGATCCGTGATCCCTAGGTCAAACGAAGCGGCAATGGTTAGCAGCTTCGTTGGAAGGCGCCTAGCACCTCGCCGGAGAGCAGCCATGCGGCCAATGCCGGAGGGTCGCCCGACCGACCTTGCATGAACCGTTCCCGTGCCTTTCAAAAATGTCATACGACGCTTCGGAATAGTTGGGGAGCGAGGCTTTCAAGACGGCCTCCCCCGGCCTAAATTATGCGTGCTTCGTGCGTCTTTCCGCTAGCCGCGCCGAGCGATGCACTCAGCCAGGAGAACTCCATGCCCGCTCTGACCGAATGGAGAGTGCCGCCGGCCAATCAGCCGCGGGCGAGCGATTACGGTTTCGATCTCGACCGCGTGCTCGCCTCCGTCGTCGGCCTGCATGCCATCATCCCGCCGGACGCCTTCAGCGCCGAGACACTGGGGACCGAACGCGCCGGCAACGGCGTCGTGATCGACGATGGGCTGGTGCTCACCATCGGTTACCTCATCACCGAAGCAGAGTCCGTTTGGCTGCACGTCGGAGACGGGCGCGTGGTGGAGGGACATGTGCTCGGCTTCGACGCCGTCACCGGCTTTGGCCTGGTGCAGGCGCTCGGCCAGCTGGACGTCGATCCCTTGCCGCTCGGTATCTCAGCCGAGACCCAGCTCGGCGACCGCGTCGTGGTCGGCGGCGCCGGCGGACGCACGCGCTCGGTCGCGAGCCAGATCGTGGCCAAGCAGGAATTTGCCGGCTACTGGGAATATCTGCTGGACGAGGCCGTCTTCACCCATCCCGCGCACCCGAACTGGGGCGGCACGGCGCTCCTCAACGAACGCGGGGAGCTGATCGGCATCGGCTCGCTCCAGCTCGAACGCGAGCGCGACGGCAAGGCCGAGCACGTTAACATGATCGTGCCGATCGACCTGTTGAAGCCGATCCTGGACGATCTGCGCAAGTTCGGTCGCGTCAACAAGCCGGCGCGGCCATGGCTTGGACTCTATTCGACAGAGATCGACAACCGCGTGGTGGTGATCGGGATCTCTGCCAATGGTCCGGCCGCCCGCGCCGAGCTCAAGACCGGCGACGTCATCCTCGCGGTCGACGGCGAGAAGGTGACGAGCCAGACCGGCTTCTACAACAAGCTGTGGGGCCTCGGCGCCGCCGGCGTTGACGTGCCGCTGACGGTACACCATGAAGGTGTCACCTTCGACGTCACGGTGACCTCGACCGATCGCTACAAGCTCTTGAAGGCGCCAAAGCTGCACTGACGATCAGAACTGACGCAAGGACGCGACGATGAGCGAGGCCGTCGTTGACGACATCGTGGCCGTGCTACCGCCGCTGCTCAATGCGCTGGAAGCGCTCGCCTTCTTTCAGCGAAACCTGCACCCGCCGGCCTTCGGCTCCGTGATGAACGCGATCGGCGCTCCCGACGAGGCGTTGCAAACGGCGCGCGCCGCAATCGGAGAATGGCCGGAACAGTTCACCGGACTGCGCGAGCGACTCGACCGTGCCTGCGACGAGACTCTCGCCGCCTTCGCCGGCATCCGCGAGATCGAGCGTGGCAATGGCGACCTCGTCGCGGTCTTCCGCGCGCTGCGCCACGTGCCGCGCGCGCAGGAGGCACTCTATCCGCTCGCAATGCAGTTTCCGCCGGTGAGCAGCTTCTTCCTCAACGCCGCCAATCGCGAGAATGCCGACCTGTTGTCGCGGCTCGAAGCCGGCGCGGACGCGCACACCGGCATCATCCACGATCACAACGAGCCCGGCAGCCGCGGCGGCTTTTCGGTCTACGTACCCGAATATTACACGCCCGACCGCGCCATGCCGCTGGTGATGGCGCTGCATGGCGGCAGCGGCAACGGCCGCGGTTTTCTGTGGAGCTGGCTGCGCGACGCCCGCAGTCTCGGTGCGATCCTAGTGGCGCCGACCGCGACCGGCCCGACCTGGGCCCTGATGGGTGACGATTCCGACACGCCCAACCTCATGCGCATTCTCGAAACCGTACGCAACCGCTGGGCCATCGACGCCTCGCGCATGCTGCTGACAGGCATGAGCGACGGCGGCACCTTCTGCTACGTCACCGGGCTCGAAGGCGCATCGCCCTTCACGCATGTCGCGCCGGTGTCGGCGACCTTCCATCCGCTGATGGCTGAGATGGCTGACGCCACGCGCCTGCAGCGCCTGCCGATCTTCATCGCGCACGGCAAGCTCGACTGGATGTTTCCGGTGCAGACCGCGCGGCAGACCCAGGCGGCCCTCGCCGCCGCCGGCGCAAATGTCACCTATCGCGAGATCGACGACCTCAGCCACACCTACCCACGCGAGATCAATGCGGAGTTGGTTCAGTGGCTGAATGATGCGTGAACGGATCGTCCTTACCTGCGCCGCACTGTCGCGGAACAATCGATCCGGGTCGACGTTATCGCCCGTCATTGGAGGTTTCGCGATGCGGATGTTTCTTGGAATGATTTTGGGCGCGCTGCTGCTCGGCTGCGGCGTGTACGTCTATGACTCCATGCAGACGTCGTCGGTCGCCAATGGCGAGGTCGCGACAACCAATCGCACCATCGTGAACTGGGATGTTGCCAAGGCCGATTGGGACGCGCTGCGTGATCGCGCGCACAAGGACTGGGTCCGCATCTCCTCGAAGTAACGATTTGGTATCATGAATGAAATGAGGCGCCGTCGCGGGTCCGCGGCGGCGCCTTCGTATTGCGCGGTGAATATCGCTCGGCTCAGTTCATCTTGGCCTTGCGGGCGTCGGCGATGACCTGCTCGAACTCGTTCATGCTGAGCACGCCCGGCACGCGGTACTTGCCGACGATGAAGGACGGGGTGCCGCTGAAACCGAAGGCTTCGGCCTGCTCGTTGTTGCGCTTGAGCACGGCGTCGATGTCCTTGGCGCGGTCTGCGAGATCGCGCTTCAACCGATCCATGTCAACACCGGCGGCCGCGAGCAATTCGTTGATGCGTGGCTCGGTCAGGCGCGAGCTGACGCCCATCATGGCGTCATGGGCCTGGTGGTACTTGTCCTGGAATTTCGCCGCGAGCGCGGTCCGCGCCGCCGTGACCGAAACCGGCCCGAGGATCGGCCAGTCCTTCATCACCAGCCGGACCTTGCCGTCGTCCTGGATGACCTGACGCAACTCGGGCTCGAGCTTGCGGCAATAGGGGCAGTTGTAGTCGGACCATTCGATAATGCTGATATTCCCGTCGGGATTACCGGCGACGGGAACATCGGGGTCGCGCAGCACCTTGGCTTCGGTCAGCACCTCGTCTTCGTCGGTCGCCGCGCGCGTCGAGGTCATCCCACCCGCGACAAGGGCGCCCGCCCCAATCAGCGTCAGCGCCGCGCGCCGCGTCGGCACAAGGCCCTTGTTCCTGAATCCAGCCATATCTCGTTCCATTTCGGTCCCATCTCCGTCGATACGGTTCGAGACTGGGAATTGTTACAGCTCATATAGAGTGTCGCGGTGCCGATGTCATCGCACCAGCAGCGTGACCGCCAAAGGTACCAGGAAGGAGGTCACCAAAGCGTTCAGGCTCATGGCTATCCCGGAGAAGACGCCGGCGATCTCGTCGACCTGGAACGCGCGCGCGGTACCGATCCCGTGCGCGGCAAGGCCGGCGGCAAAGCCGCGGGCGCGGAAATCGCTGATGCCGGTGCGGTTCATCAGCGGCGTCACGATGATCGCGCCCATGATGCCCGTGAGGATGACGGCAACCGCAGCAAGCGAGGGATCGGCATGCAGGGATTCGGCGATGCCCATGGCAACGCCGGCCGTGACGGATTTCGGCGCGAGCGACAGAACCACGTCGCGCGGCAGACCGGCGAGCTCGGCCAGCAACACCACGGACACCACGGCGGTGACCGATCCCGCAACCAGCGCCACCAGCATCGGCACGATCGAGGCGACGACGCGCTTGCGGTTCTCGTAAAGGGGAACAGCCAGCGCGACCGTCGCAGGCCCCAAAAGGAAATGCACGAACTGCGCGCCGGCGAAATAGGTCGTGTAGGAGGTGCCGGTCAACAGCAGGAACGCGCCGACGATCCACATCGCATGCAGCACGGGATTGGCGAGCGGATGGCGCCGCGTTGCCAGCGACACCGCGTCCGTGCTCGCATAGACCAGCAGCGTCACGGTCAACCAAAGCAACGGCGACTGCGAGAGATAGACCCAGAGCGAGAACGGATTGTCCTTCATCGCGCGTCCTGTTGCCTCAACAGGCGGCTGACCAGACGGAAGGTGAGTACGGTCGCGAGCAGCGTGACGACCACCGACAGCGCGAGCACGAGGATGATAGCGATGCCGTGGGACGCGAGCAGGTCGAGCTTTTGCACGACCCCGACCCCGGCCGGCACGAACAGCAGCGACAGATGCGCCAATAGACCCCTGCTCGCCGTCTCGACGCCATCATCGCGCAGCGGCCCGCGCGCGAGAAGCGCAAAGCGGTCGCGTGCGAGCAGCAGGATGAGGAGCAGCAAGAGGCCGAGTACCGGGCCTGGCATCGGCAGCCCGAGGCTGCGCACGACGGCTTCGCCGATCAACTGGCAGAGCAGAATGAGACCAAGGCTTGCAAGCATGACCGGAGTATCAAGGGACGCCCCGACAGTCTTGTCAATCACCGCTATGCGGTGGTCGTGCGTGGCTCGTGCGAAGCCGAAGCGCGGGGCAGCATTGCCATCAGTGTCCCGGTCATCGTGGCGATCAACGTGACCTTGCCCTCGTGCTCGGCAAACGCCTTGGCCTCGCAAAAGGTCAACGTGCGGCCGGGCTTGACCACCTCTGCTTTGAAGACGAGACGCTCGCCCCGCGCCGGCGCGAGCAGCGTGGTCTTGAACTCGACGGTGAGGATATCGGCCTCGGGCGGCATCAGAGTGAAGGCGGCAACACCACAGGCGTTGTCGAGTCCTGCGGTAATGATGCCGGCGTGGACAAAGCCGTTCTGTTGTGTGAGCGCCGGCGAATGCAGCATGGCCAGTTCGACTTCGCCCGGCGCAAGGCGGACGATCACGATGCCGAGCGTGTGCATCGCCGGCTGGCCGTCGAACATGGCGATGGCAGCCGCGCGATAGCCCGGGTTCTTCGGCTCGAATGCGGCCATGATTCAGGCCTCCGCCGGCTCGACGAGATGGCTCAAGGCGACCTCGCGGATGGCATCCGTGAACGGCACCGATTTGCGCTGGCTACGGTCCATGTGCACGCCCGTGATCTCGCAGAACGCGGCGATCTCGCCGGTCTCGGCATTGGTCATGTCGTGCCGGAAGCGGATCGATTTGTCGCGGATCTCCAGCAGATGGCTGCGGATCTCGACGATGTCACCGGCGAGCAGCTCGCGCTTGTAGGTGATGTTCTGCTGCACGGCGGCCATGCCGCGGCCGGAGCCGCGCAGATAGCTCGGCGTCAGCCCGAGGCGGGCGAACAGAATCCAGTTGGCCTCGTCGAATTTGCCGACATACCACATGATGTTCATATGGCCGACGTGATCGCACTGCCACGGATAGACCGTGCCGCGATAGGTCGCCTCCTGCTCCATCGCAATTCTCCCTGGCCTCTTCTGCGTTTGATGATTGATACGGTAGCGTATCAACCTCCTCCCGCGTTAGCAATACGGCACCGTATCAAGAATCGGCGAGGCTGCCTGCATGAGTGACGGCAAAGGCGATGTCTGGGTCGAGGCAGGGCTCACCGAGCTCGCCCGATCGGGGGTCGAGGGGGTGCGGGTGGAGGTGCTCGCCAAGAATCTGGGCGTCACCAAGGGCGGCTTCTACCGCCGCTTCGCCGATCGTGCCGCCCTGCTCGGTGCCATGCTGGAACGCTGGCGCGAGGGGCGCTCAACGGCGATCGCGCAGCAGACGAGTCTTGATGGCCAAGAGCCCCGTGAACGGCTGCGGGCAGTGATCCAGCTCTATTCGGAGCGGCTCAATCCGGACGGGATGGCAATCGAGCTTGCGATCCGGCAATGGGCCCGCTCGGACGAGGGCGCCGCGGCAGCGGTGGCGAACGTGGACGCGGCGCGGCTGAAGCACGTCGCCGAACTCTACCGCGCGACCGGCCTCGAGACCGAGGCAGCTGAAGCGCAGGCCTTCCTGTTCTACTGCTTCATCTTCGGCCAGAGCCTGCTGTTCGTCGAGCGCGGCCCGCGCAAGCGATCGCAGCTCGTGGCGAAGTCGACCGAGAAGCTACTGGATTAAAGCAAGAGGCCGGAGCTTGGCTCCGGCCTCTGCGTCGTCTTGAAGCGTCAGGCGGCGCCCTTCAGCTTCTTGTTGCATTCGCTGTAATAGCCGCCGCCCTTCTCGATCCACTTCATGCCGCCATTGCCGTTGGTGGTCTTGTTGGCGTTGTACTGGTCGACGCAGGTGTGCAGGCGCCCCTTGCCGGGGGTCTCCTTGGCGTATTTCGGATCGACCGCGTTCGGATAGATCGCGGGGCCGGCCGGCAGGGTCGGCGCAGCAGCCGGGGCGGCCTCCTTCTTCGCCTGCTTCGGCTCGGCGGGAGCGGCGGGCGCAGCGGGAGCGGCCGCGGTCGGCGCAGCCGCTGGCGTCGCGTCCGCACCGCACTGGGCCTTGCGGAAGTCATTCCACTTCGTGGTGCCGAGCGAGCCGTCCTTCTTGGCGGCCTGGTATTTCGCGCTGCACTCCTGCGAGGTCAGCGCCTGCGCCGGCGCACTCGCCACCAGCGCGGCAAAGCCCGACAGCGCAACTGCACACAGCAACTTTGATTGAATGGTCATCCTTGGTCTCCTCCTTGATCTTCCCCCGGGGGAAGTGAACCGAGGATTGCTATCCTAGCGTGCCGCCCGCTCGCGACAAGGAAGCGATGGCTCCTGCCGCCAAAATATAGTGATCCTCTACGTTCAAATTATTCATGTCGCGTTCAGCAACGCCAGCCGACTTTCGCGCCCTTCGCAATTCCCGCAAGAAGAGTGCAGCACCATGACCTTCTCATCTCGCCTCGCCGTCGTCGCTCTCGCCTCCCTGCTCGCCACCGGCACTGCCTTCGCGCAGACCGCCGCACCGGCAGCCAAAACCGATGCCGCCGCGACCACCGACAAGAAGGCGCCGAAGGAGCGCTCGGCCGGATCGCTCGAATGCTCCAAGCAGGCAGATACCAAAGGATTGAAGGGCAAGGAGCGCAAGAAATTCCGCCGCGAATGCATGAAGGAAGCCAAGGCTGGCGCGACCGCGGCCCCCGCCGACAAGAAGTAAACCCGTCACGGTCCTCGCCGGCTTCGGCGAGAGGCGCGCGCATTGCGGCATGACGTGGCCGCAATTGTGCGCCTCTCGCTGATTTGCGATAAGGCGGTGTGAAGCAAATCACCGCCTCCCCGCCGTTCGAATGGCCGAGCCGTGCCAAGATCTTGAGCACGGTGGAAACGCTCGTCATTGGCACCGCCGGTGGCCTCGTGTTTCTGCTCGCGAGCCTTCCCGGGGGATTGATCTCGGGCTCGATGATCGCGGTCGGGATCGCCGCGATCGCCGGTCGCCAGCTGACGCTGCCGCCGATCCTGACCCAGACCGTGCTGGTGCTGCTCGGCATTTCATTAGGCTCGGTCGTCTCGCGGCACCTGCTTCAACAGGTCAGTGCCTATCCGCTCACCATCGGGCTGCTCGCGCTCGCGACCTTTTGCTCGACCTTCGGCTCCAGCTATTATCTCCAGCGCTTCCACGGCTGGGACCGCACCTCGGCCTTCCTCGCCGGCAGCCCCGGCGCGCTGTCGCAGATCACGATTTTGGCGGTCGAGCGCGGCGCCGATTTGCCGGGGATCGCGGTGGTGCAGACCATGCGCGTCATCATCCTCACCGCGGCGCTGCCGATGGTGCTGGCGTTCGCCGGCGTCGCCTCCTCCGTCGCGCCGTCGCTGGCGACGACGATTGCCTCGCCGCTTGACCTCGTCGAGCTGGTCGCGGCCTCGCTAGCCGCGGCGCTCGTCCTGCGGCTGATCAAATTTCCGGCGAGCTGGATGTTCGGCGCGATGATCGGCTCAAGCGTGCTGCATGGCGCAGGCTGGGTCGAGGGCGGCCTGCCGGACTGGGTACGCGGCGTGGCACTGGTCGGCATCGGCGCCCTGATCGGCAGCCGCTTCGCGCGGATGCGGATCAAGACGCTCGCCGGCCACATCAACGCGGCGCTGGGCTCGTTTGCCGTCGCCATCGCCGTCTCCGCGATCTTCGTCGGCATCGTGGCGCTCACCACGCAGGTGAAATTCTCCGACATCGTGGTCGCCTACGCACCAGGCGCGATGGACGCCATGCTGGCGCTGGCCCTGACGCTGCACATTGACCCGATCTTCGTCGGCGCACATCACCTCTCGCGTTTCGTCTTCGTGACGATCGCGACGCCGGGCATCGTGCACCTGTTCGGCCGGACGCAGGACGATGTGGATGATTGAGCCTCAGCGCTTCGCCGTCGCAACGAATCCCGACGCGGCGATCCCAGCCATCAGCAGCGAGATCAGCACGTTGTAGCCGGCAAGCGAGAGGCCGAGAAAGCGCCACTGCACCTCGTCGCAGCGGACCACTTTCACGGTGTCGAGCCGCGACAGCAGGTCGGTGGCGCTGCCGAGATTGACGACGGGACCGGAGCAGTCCGTTGGCCCCTTCCAAAAACCCCATTCGACGCCGGAATGATAGGTGCCGAGCCCGGCGTTGGCGAGGCTCGCCAGCACAAGGATCGCAAGGCCCGCGAGCAGCAGCGGCCTCGGCGCACCGCCCCGCGCCGCGAGTGCGATGAGCAAGCCGAGCGGGATCGCGAGGTAATAGGCGTAGCGCTGCTCCAGGCAGAGCGGACAGGGCACGATCCCGAGCACCAGCTGGAAGAACCAGGCGCCCGCGATCGTGGCAGCCGCAACCAGGGTCACAGCGAGCGAGGCAGTCAGAGCCGGGCTGGTGGCCGCCGATTTGAATGCAGGTATTGCGGCACTCTGGGTCGTCACGGCAGCCCCTTTTCGATGGTCGCTTTCCAAGGCTGTAACCCCGGCTCACGCGGCTGTCGAGAACGGCCAAGATCACTTTGGCGCGGGTTGACCCCGCTTTGTCCATGGCTATAGTCCGCCGGCTTCGCGACGCCCGCGTTAGGGCCGACCGAGGGCCCCTGTGGCGGAACTGGTAGACGCGCTCGACTCAAAATCGAGTTCCGCAAGGAGTGCTGGTTCGATTCCGGCCAGGGGCACCACGCTTCGCCCTTTCGGGCTTCGCGTGGCGCAGCCCGCGCCAAGGCCAAAAGGGTGAAGCGTGTCCGGCGAAGCCTCTTGGCGAAGACGGACTGTCTCGACTTTCCCCCTCCCTAGCAATCGTCACATCCCACCTGTATAAACCGGTAGCTTCTTCCGCAATTCGAAGGAGCTTAAATGAACGACCTGCACACGTGGCTTTCGCAACAGCACCACGGCCTGCGGACCTTCCGGATCTTTCAGCAAAAACTCGAGACGCTCGGCCGCGATGACCCCGAACAGCGCGGGCTGTGCCGTCTGTTGAGCGGTCTCGTCGGCAGCTATGTCGAGACGTTCGATGAGGCCCCGCTGCCCGTCGCGGTCGCTGACGGGGCCTATCATCGCCTGCTGACGCTGGTCGCCAGCCTCGACCTCGAGGGCGACACCAGCCGGCGGCTCGCGGACATCAACCGGGTTGCGACCTGCGAACTCTGGCAGTGACGAGAGCGGGCGGCCATACGGCTCGCATCCGCATCCTGGGACACTTCGCCAGGAGAGGGCCGCGTGCTTTCCGGCATGCCCTCTCTCGCCGGTTCGACTTCGCCGTGCCAGTCCCTATATCGTGCGGCAACATGTATTGATGCAGCGAGCAGCTTCGATGGCCAGGAGACGCGCGACGGAAACGGAAGCCGACGATCTCCCCCGCTATTTCGTCTGGGTGCGCGGTCTCGAGGGCCCCGAACCGCAGAAATGGATGGCGATGGATTTCGGCGTCGGTGACTGGAAACGGCCGCTCGTGCTCGCCTATCTGGAGCTGCCGGAGGGCGAGCGACACTTGCCGTTGTCGGCACTGGCCCGACGATATCCCGCCGCGCGGAGAGGCTTCGTAGAGGGGCCATCCTGGACGAACGCGCGGATCTCGCCAGCCCATCAACCCAGGGCGAGCAACGCCGTATCACTGGCCTGCTTCACCCATATCGTCGCTCGGCTGCGCTTCCTGCTTGCTACCTCAGCGGGATTGTGTGCAGAATGCACCTGCATTTTCACGACGCAACCATTGCAACCATTGATTGACGCTGGGAGTGCCGCCCGGCTCGGGCCTGAAGCGCGTCCCCGTCGAATTGCCGGGAGGGGCTCATGCCGCACCATGATGGCGCGCTGAACGCTGGTTCTGCCGGACCAGAACGCGCGCATATCGAGATGCATTCCGACGGGACGACCACCGCCATCCCGGCAAAACGCAAGCTGGTGCTGTTCGCCGACGGCACCGGCAATGCGTTTACCGTCCAGGAATCCAGCGTCTGGCGACTCTACGAGGCGCTCGACCACACCCAGCCGGACCAGATTGCCTATTACATCAAGGGCGTCGGCACCGCCGGCTGGGCGCCGCTCGCCGCGCTCGACGGTGCCACGGGCATCGGCGTGCCCGGCAACGTCCGCAAGCTCTACCGTTTCCTGTGCTGGAACTGGCGCGAGGCCGACGAAATCTACATCTTCGGCTTCAGCCGCGGCGCCTTCACCGCGCGCACGCTGGCGTCGCTGATCGCGAGCCAGGGCCTGTTGCCGGCGGAGATCGACGATACGCCGGTGTCTCACGCGGAGATGGAGCGCAACGCCATGGCCGCGTGGCGGGAATACCGCCGCGACACCGTTCCGTTGAAGAAGAGCCTGCCGACGATCTGGATCGCGCGCTTCATCCGCGATGCTCTGCTCAATTTCTATCATGCGATCTTCCGGCATCGCACGTACGCCGATGTCCGCGCGGCGATGAACGGCCGCAAGGAGATCGACATCGAATTTCTCGGGCTATTCGACACGGTCGAGGCCTTCGGCGTCCCGATCGAGGAGCTGCGCGTCGCGATCGACTGGGCGATCTGGCCGATCTCGTTCCGCAATCATCGGCCCTCGCGCAAGGTGAAGCACATCTCGCATGCGCTGGCGCTGGACGACGAGCGTACCACCTTCCATCCGTTGCGGATCGACCAGAGCCGTTTGGCGCCCGGCCAGACGGTCGAGGAGGTGTGGTTCACCGGCGTAAATTCCGACATCGGCGGCGGCTATCCGGAATCCACGCTGTCCTTTGTGCCCCTGGTCTGGATGGCTGATCAGCTCGACGGCCGGCTCCGCTTCCAGAACGGTACCATCCAGCACTTCAAGGATTATCAATCGGCGATCGGGCCGATGCATGATTCACGCAGCGGCGCCGCGGTGCTGTATCGCTACGGGCCGCGCCCGGTCCTGCCAGGCGCGGCGAATGGCGGCGCGCCTGTGGTGCACTTCGCCGTGGTCGAGCGCATGCTGCACGGCTGCGACGACTATGCGCCGATCATGCTTCCGGCCGATGCCCGGGTGCTGATGCCGAACGGCGACAAGCTCGACCTCGCCGACGAGAGGACTCGCGAGGCGATGAAGACGGCCTATCTGGCCAAGGCCAGGGGACCACGACGGCAGAAGGAGGCCGATGCCTTCACCGCGATGAGCATGCCGGACGCCGAGATGGCCTCGCTCGCGCGCGACACCATATGGTGGCGGCGCGTCGCCTATTTCTCGCTGCTGTTCATGGCTGGCGTGATCGCCGTCTGGCCCTTGATCGCGCATCCGCTGGTGCAATGGTCCAAACATCCGGTGGGTCACCAGGGGATCTCCATCATCGCCAACATCGACTGGGTGTTTGGCGCCGTGGTGGCCCCGCTCGCCAATCTCGCCAGGGAGGTACTGCCGTCCTATGCAGCGCCCTGGCTCAACGTCGCGATTTACTATCCTTTCCTGACCTCGCTCGTGGTGGCACTGACTTGGTGGGCCTGGAACAAGAACTCTGAGCTGCGCGACACGATCCAGGAGCGAGCGCGTCTTGCCTGGAATACGCCGCGCCGCAAGGCAAGCCGCAGTCACTTCGACGAGCCAGGCCCTCTCCTGAAGTTCGGGCACTGGATGCGGATGAATGCCGGTCCGGCGCGGCTGTTCATAGCCAAGGGCGTGGTGCCCGCAGTCTTTCTGGTTGCGGTCTTCGGCTCGGCGGCGCTTCTGCTGTCGAACAGCCTCTTCACCGGGCGCGTTGCGCTTGGAAAGGTCTGCACGACGAGCCAGGATCCTGCTGTACCTCGCATCGGCACGCCGGTCCGCGACGAGCCGACCGACGCAATTGCGCTGTTCGACACCAAGGCCTTCTGCTGGTGGAGCGGGCTCGCCGTCGAGAAGGGTCGCAAATACCGCATCTTTGTCGAGGTCAAAGACCCTTGGTTCGACCGCACCACCATGAGTGGAGCGAACGGCTTCCAGACCCACGGGCTACGCCATTATGTCGCTTTGCCCGAGCTGCGTCTGTACGCAGCAAACTGGTTCCAACCAGTGGTTCGCATCGGAACAAAAGGAATGAATGACCTACCGTTGCAGGCGGTCAACGTGATCCCGGCTGACGCATTGCCGCGCCGGACGAAGCCGACGGTTCCTGCCGAGGACGACGTCGAAGGACAGGATCAATACCCAGTCAGCCTCGACGACATCGACCAGTTCAAGGCCGGGCTGTAAACGCTTGGAAATTTCGAGCCAATCCCGCAGGCCATGCTCGATGATGCAGGGCAGGTCTGGGAAAAGGAAGGGCTGACCGACCGCGTCGTCGCCGAGTTCGTCGCGCCCGACTCCGGCGAGCTGTTCTTCTACGTAAACGATGCGGTGCAAATCTTGCCGCAGCTCATGCCGGAATGGATGGTCCCGTCCTGGCTCCAGATCATCCAGGGGCCGCCGGATCTGTACTACCACAACAACACCGGCACGGCGAAGATCACGGTGCAGCGCCTGCCCGCACCTCCGCTGCCCTCGGCGAAGACGGCATCGCCGCTGGCGAGCAAGTAGCAGCGCGCAATGTCGCCATACGCTTGCGGCTGGTACAAGACGACAGTCGTCGCGCCCCCATGATTATGGGTGTCGCGGCGCCCGCACCGCGGCTAAACTTGGCCCTGCGCCGCGGGGGACACGCGGTGCAGGACGATGATCATGACCGAACAGGGCGAGACGGGTGAAGCCATCACCATTCTCCTCGTCGAGGACGACGCGCCGACCTGCTGGCGGCTCCACGACGCGCTGGTCAAGGCCGGCTACGAGGTCCGCAGCGCCGGCACGCTCGCAGAGGCACGCTCCGGGCTCGGCGAGGGTGCGCCGCGCGTGCTGCTCACCGATCTGCGGTTGCCCGACGGCCACGGTGTCGAGCTGATCCGCGAGACAAGGCAACGCTTTCCCGACACCGAGATCATGGTGATCTCGGCGCTTGGCGACGAAGAGAGTGTGATCTCCGCGATCACGGTCGGCGCCACCGGCTATCTCCTGAAGGATGCGTTCCCCACGGATATCGCCACCACCGTGCGCGATCTGGTCGCCGGTCATTCGCCGATCTCGGCCTCGATCGCTCGCTTCATCGTGCGCAGAACACAAGGTACCGCGCAGAATGCGGCCGAGCCTCCGCCGGGTCCCGCGCTCAACACCGCCAGGCTCACCCCACGCGAGATCGACATCCTCTGGGGGATCGCGAAGGGTTTCAGCTACGCCGAGATCGCGAGCCATCTCGGCCTGTCCCGGCAGACCGTGCCCGGTCACATCAAGAACATCTATCGCAAGCTCGAGGTGCACACCCGCAGCGAAGCGGTGTTCGAAGCGGTCCAGCAGGGCCTGATCAAGCTGTGAGCGAGATCGCGGCGAAGGCACCGGTCAAACCCGCGCGCCGCCGGCTGCTGGTCTCGCGGCTCGTGCCCTATCTGCTGCTCCAGGCGCTGATATTGGTCGCGACCATCCTCGGGCTGCGGCTGCTCCAGCCCAGCGACCCCGACGACTTTGCATTGAGCGAATTCTCGCTGCGCGAGGACGGCGTGGCGCGTCCCGTGACGCTGCCGCATTTCACGTCGTCACGCTATTCCCTGGCCGACCCGCCGCTCTACACCGGCGCCTTCACGTTCCGCCGCAGCGATGGGACGACCGGATGGTCGGTATTCTTGCCGCGCTTCAGCAACGCGGTGGAAGTCGCAATCAACGGCGTCGTCGTCCTGGATTCCCGACGCGATGCCAATGCCAACCGGCCCGACCGCAACACCCCGCAGATCGGGTCGATCCCGTCCTCGCTGCTGCGCGAGGGCGCGAACGAGATCACGGTGCGGCTGTTGGTCTGGGGACCGCTCAAGGGATTTCTCGACACCGTTTATGTCGGGCCGGATACGGCCTTGCGGCCCGCCTACGAGACACGCACGCTGATGTTCGTCACGTTGCCCGTGGTGTTCTCCGCCTGGCAGTCGATTCTCGCCGTCATCCTGGCGATCATGTGGCTGATGCGCCGCCGCGAGCCGGTTTACGGCGTGCTGGCCGTGGCGATGGTACTCGGCGTGGTGCAGGCCTTCGCGCCGCCACCGGTGCCCCCCGTCAGCACCTCCCGGCTCGCCGCAGTGTTGCTCGCGTCCGCACCGATCGAGAGCGCCCTGGTCGTCGTCTTCGGCGTGCTGTTCTTCGGCTGGCGCTGGCCGCGCTACGGCATGTTGCTGTTCACGCCGGGGCTCATCGTGTTCGGTGTCGGGCTGATCGCCGGCCCGCCGCTGCCGCGCATTCTGTTTCTCGTGCTCGGGATTCCCACCGTCGGGCTCTGCCTGATCCTGATGGCCTGTGTCACAGCTGCCGCGGTGGTGCGGCGGCAGGACGCGGCAAGCTTCACGCTCGGCTGCGCGGTGACTATCGTGCTGATCTGCTGGGTCCACGACATGCTGTCGGTGTTCGAGATCGTAACCGACGAGCGCATCTTCCTCTCGCGCCTGTCCTATTCGGCGATGCTGGTCGCGATCGGCGCCGGCCTGACCTGGCGGTTCGCGCGCGCGCTGAACCAGGTCGACAGCTTTGCCGGCCAGCTCGTGACGCGCGTTCGCGAGGCCGAGGAGCGGCTGAAGGCGAGCTTTGCCCGCGAGGAGGAGCGTGCACGGGCCGCCGCGCTCGCCAATGAGCGCACGCGGCTGATGCGCGATCTGCATGACGGCCTCGGCGGCCAGCTCATCAGTATCGTGGCACTGTCCGAGCGCGGCCACGAGGGCGCGACGATCACCGACGCCGCCCGCGCGGCGCTGAAGGACCTCCGCCTCGTCATCGATTCCATGGACGACATCGGCGGCGACCTGATGCTCGCGCTCGGCTCCTGGCGCGAGCGCACGACCGCGCAATTGCGACCGCACGACATCGCGCTCGACTGGCACGTGGCGACGCCGCAGGGGCTGCCGCTGCATCCCGAGCTCAGGCCATGGCATGTCATCCAGATCGTGCGCATCCTCGACGAGGCCGTGACCAATGCAGTCAAGCACGCAGACGCCCGCCGCATCGCGGTCACCATCGAGACGGTCGACGAAGGTCAGGGACCGTACGGTGTGATCAGGATCGCGGATGACGGCAGGGGCTTTGCGAATCGTTCTGCGCCGGTCGGCAGCGGCGGGGCCGCCGACGCGAGCCAGACCGCGCGAGGCCTTCGCAACATGAGGAGCCGTGCCGCGCGCTGCGGGGCGACGCTAGATCTGAGTTCAGATTCGTCAGGCACGCGTGTGCGGTTACAATTGCCGCAGATTTTCCCCGACAGCGATGCCGCCGTCGGCTGAAAAGCCCCCTCTCCGAACGTGTGGGACGCGCGGAGAGAGGGACGGGCCGGATGATTTGCTTGCGGAGGACGGGGGGTTCGTCCGCAATGCTCCTTCGCCCGAACTCTTTCGTCTTTCTCAGCGCACGCCGACGCGATTGACCGGACCACCGCGATTCATCGGCGTGCCTGCGCGCACGCCGACACCGGGCGCACCGACCCCGGGTGTCGCGACCGCGACCGCGGCGGCCGGCACAACCACCACTGCCGCTGTCGGCCGCACCACGCAGCCCTTGGGTATGCCAACTGTCTTGCAATAGACCACCGCCTGCGCCGGGCTCGTGCCCAGCGAAACCATCGCCGCACCTGCCAGCGCCAAAATCGTCAGCCCGGCGCTCAGCGCTCCCGCTCTTTTCGACATCTTGCTCTCCTGCTTCCCGTTCGGCGTCCCGATGCAATCACCGGGTCTCGCAGCCGACGTGCAGCCTGAATGACAAAAGACGGCGCGCTGATACATGCCATGAAAATGGGGGTACGGCGGCGGGGCGGACTGGCCGATGCCATGAACATGGCATGGACCTGCGCCCGGCCCTCGCGAGATGGTCCGGCCCGCTTGATCCCAGGCGGGACCAACGACATTCCCAAGGAGGTGCTTTATGAAGATTTCGGTTCTTGCCGTGCTGCTGCTCGCCGCTACCGCTCAGACCGCCGCTGCACAATCCGGTCCGACGCCACAGGAGCAGATGACCTGCCGTAGCGACGCGAGCAAATTCTGCGCCGAACACATCGGCAAGCCGCCGCAGATGAATGCCTGCCTACGCGAGAACAAGTCGAAGCTTTCGGATGGCTGCCGCAAGGTCGTTGAGTCGCACGGCGGGTGAGTGGTCGCCGTCCGCGGCACAAATCTCGCCGGCGCCAATGCCGTCAGGCCATAGACGTCGATGCACCGGTCATAAGTTGGGCGCGTGCGCGATGGCGAGGATGGATGCTAATCGTCGTCGCCGAATAGCCTGATCTGCGGGAAACCGCTGCGCGGCCGGCTGGCGACATCGCGCGCATCGGAATCCTCGCGGATGTTGCGCGCGACATCGTCCCAATCGGTGCGGTCGCGCATGCCGTGCGGCTCGCGGGAATCGTAGTGGCGGCGCTCGGCCCACCGCTCACGGCGCTCCGTCCGGCGCCGTTCAGACGTGGCGCGTTTGACGTCAGAATCCCTGGCCTTGGCATAGGCGTTGTCGGGTGTGGATGACGGCTCTGTCGATGCTTGTCGCTCGGCAGGCTTTGCGACTTGCGGAGGCGATGCCGGTGCCGGTTTCGGCGGCTCCACCGCGGCCGCTTGCGAAGGCTGTTGCACTGTCTGTTCAGCGTTGGCCTGAGTGGCCTGCGTGTCGGGCTTCACAGCTTCGGATTTTGCTTCAGGCTTGGTTTCGGCCTGCGCTGGCGCGGCCACCATGGCCCCGAAGGCCTGCGAGCCGGTGAGATATTGCAGGCTCTCGGATGGCGCGTTCGTCGTAGCGGGCTTGGCGTCGGCGCGCTGCGCAATCTTGCTGGTATCAGGCCCCTGCTTGGGCGAGACCGGATTCATGATATTGCCGGCGACAATGCCGCCGCCGAGACCAATGGCGATGGCTGCGACGATGGTTCCTGCACCGACGAAATAGGCTGTCGAGGCGCGCATTGGTCCACTCCCTCTTTGGAGCGGGCAACGCTTGTCGATTGCCGGATGTTCCCGATACAGGCGCAGTTCCGGAAAGAACTTGCGCGTCAGATCTGCTGTGCCACCTTCTCGAGCCCGATGATGCGGGCGAGCTTGCGCACTTCCTCTTTCTGGTCGTCACGCAGCTGGAACAGCAACGGCATCGCGGCGGACTTCAGCTGCTGGACCTCGTCGCAATTGGGATCGATCGGCACGCCCTGCACGTTCGGATTGGACAGCTTGTTTGCCGAGATCTTGCGGACAACGTTGCGCAGTGCGGTCTCGACCGACGGCCAGTAATATTCCTGCGACGACGACAACTTCAGACGGTCCCTGATGCCCGCGATCTGCACGTCGGACAGCAGCGAATAGGATTTCTGCGGCTGCGGCTTGGCGACGACCTTCGGCTTGGCCGGGACTTCGACGGCAGGAATCTCTGCAGCGGCCGGAGCCTCGTTCACGCTCGCCTTGGGCATCGGGAAATCGGATGGCGTGGCGGCGGCAAACGCCTGGCGCAGCGGCTCGGTCAGCACGGGCATTTGCGAGAGCTTGTCGGCAGGAACCTGGACCGGGTCGAACGCGGCCGAGGCCAGCGCCAGCGTCGGAACCAGACGATCGGCCTTGGCGGCCCGATTGGTTGCAAGCGGCTTGGCTGCCGGCGCCTGCGTGATCATTTCGGCGCTGACGCTAGGCACGCTGTCGCGGCCGAGAATGGCGGTGGTGGCGGCGCCGAGGACGAGGAAGCAGGTCAACACGACGATGGTGATGGCTTTCGACAAACGTCTCTCCGCAACCGGCTTCAAGTCCACGTGATCACTGCCCGGAAACTGGGCGATAATTAAGGCTTAACCGTGCCATTGCGGCGGCAATCGCGCGGACTGCAGCGACATTGCCCGGAAAGATAAACAAAATCAGGCGGCGAGTGCCAGATCATAAGCGTCCTGGATGTCGGCCACGATCTCCGAGGCCTCCCAGACTCCGCGCGGCTCGACCGACTGCAGCGCTACCGTCCAATTGCCGCCCCGGCGGGTGCGGGGGACGCTCACGATGTCGAAGCGCACGTTGCGGCATAGCGGGTGGCGGGCCAGCGCGTGGGCCACGCGAACGCGAATTTCGTCCAGCGAAGCCGCCGTCTTGGCGTTGAGAAAGTCGAAGTCCATCGCCTGTCCCTCTCGGTCCTGATTGGCGCCTGAGGGGATTCTTGCCGGGGGTTGGTTAATCTGCCGTTAAGTGGGGGCTTCGGAGGAGCGCTCGATTAACTGTGATGGGACGACTGGCCCTGTCGGCCTCCGCATTTTCACGGGGAGACGCGGCCACCCGCCCCTCGATACTCGGCGACCGTCCCTGCGACGAGATCGTCAACCGCGAGCACGTCGGTCACGCCGGATGTCGAGTGCCCACCGCTCCAGATATCGCGCCAGCGCTTTGGCCGGTTCTCCCGTGCGGTAACGTCGATGTCCTTGGCGATGTCGATGGACCCGCGCGCCGGCAGGTCGTCGGGATCGAGACCCGCGGCGACGATCGACGGCTTCAGCATGCTGGTCTGCAGGCCCGTGAACGCGGTGGTCAGCAGAATGTCGTCCGCGGTGCCGTCGACCAGCATTCGCTTGTGACGCTCGTCCGCCATGCTCTCGTGGGTCGCGATGAACTTCGTGCCCATGTAGCCGAGATCGCAGCCGAGCACTTCGGCCGCGCGCAATGCGTGGCCGTCGCTGATGCCACCCGCGAGCACGATGATGCCATCGTAGAACGCGCGCACTGCGCGGACGAACGCGAACGGGTTGAGCCAGCCGGTCTGCCCGCCCGCGCCCGCAGTGAGCAGCACGAGTCCATCGGCACCTGCTTCCGCCGCGCGTTCGGCGTGGCGGATCGAGGCAACATCCGCAAGCACCAATGCGCCGGCATCGTGCAACGGCTTGAGCACCGGCGTGGGGGAGCCGACCGAGGTGATGACGATCTCCGGCCTGTGGTGCAGCAACACGGCGAGATCCTGCTCCAGCCGTGCATTGGAGCGGTGCACGATCAGGTTTGGACAAAGCGGCGCGGCCTTGCGGCCGGTTCGATCTTCATGCCGCCGCAGCCGCGCTTCGATGTCAGTGAGCCATTCATCGAGTTGTTCGGTGCTACGGCAATTCACGCTGGGGAAGCTGCCGATCACGCCGTTGCGGCAGGCCGCGACCATGAGCTCGACGCCCGATACCAGAAACATCGGCGCGGCAATCAGCGGCAGGGCGAGACGACCGTGGAAACGTTGCAGCCGATCTGACGTCACGCATGCCTCCCTCGCGCGGGCTTTGTCGTTCCATCCCGCATTCCCTGTGCTAGCGTCGCGGTAAACATTGGCACGCCAGAAGCCGATAACAAAGCAGCGAGGAAACATATGTCCGATCCGCTCCACGCATCGTCCCCGACTTGCGCGCAGGCGCTGCGGGCGCTGTCGCGCTATCCGGGCCGAACCGCGTTCGCGTGGCCCGGCGGATCGCTGAGCTATCAGGGCACCATCGACCTGATCGGGCGCATCCAAGGCGTGTTCATGCGGCTTGGATTGCAGCCCGGCGCGCGGGTCGCCTTCCTCACCGCGAACCGCGCCGACACCTGGTGCGCCGGCGTCGCCGCGCAATTGTCGCGGCTCTGCGTCACCTGGCTGCATCCTTTGGGGTCGCAGGGAGACCAATTGTTCCAGCTCGAGGATTCCGAGGCCGAGGTGCTGGTGGTCGATGCGGCCGCCTTCCGCGATCGCGGCGGCGAGCTCGCCGCGCAGGCGGGCTGGCTCAAGGCGGTCTTCACCGTGGGACCGGCCGACTATGGCGTCGATCTCTTGCAGGCGATCGAGATCGAAGGCCATGCCAGCGCGCAATGCCTCGCCGGCCCCGACGATCTCTCCACGCTGAATTACACCGGTGGCACGACCGGCAAATCCAAGGGCGCGTTGCGCTACCACCGCGAAAATGCCGGGGCCGCGGCCGCGATCCTCGCCGACTTCGAGATCCCCGATGGCGCGCGCTACCTCGCGGTGGCACCGATCAGCCATGTCGCCGGCACGAAGGTGCTGCCGACCCTGATGCGGGGCGGCACCGTGCACATGCTGAAGGGTTTTGATCCCGAGGCGGTACTGGCGACGATCGCGCGCGAGCGCATCAACTTCACGCTGTTCGTGCCGACCATGATCTATGTGCTGCTCGATCATCCCGCATTGAGCAGGACCGACCTCTCCTCGCTCGAGCTGGTGCTCTACGGCGCCTCCGCGATGTCGCCGAGCCGGCTGATCGAGGGCATCGAACGAATCGGGCCGGTGTTCTCACAGCTTTACGGCCAGACCGAATGCTATCCAATCTCGGTGCTGCGCAAGGCGGATCACGATCCCAAGGCGCCCGAACTGTTCCTGTCCTGCGGCTTCCCGATCGCGGCCTGCGAGGTCCGGATCCTCGACGACAACGATCAGGAGGTGAAGACGGGCGAAGCCGGCGAGATCTTCGTGCGCGCCCCGCATGCGATGGCGGAGTACTGGAAGCGGCCCGACACCACCGCCGAGACGCTCAAGAACGGATGGGTCCATACCGGCGACATCGCGCGCAAGGACGAACGCGGTTACATGTTCATCCTTGACCGCAAGAAGGACATGATCGTCTCCGGCGGCTTCAACATCTTTCCGCGGGAAATCGAGGACGTGCTGTCACAGCACGCCGATGTGGCCATGGTTGCGGTCGTCGGCATCCCCGACGAGAAATGGGGTGAGGCCGTTACGGCCGTCGTCGTGCCGCGTGAGGGCGCTACGCCCGATGCCGATGAGCTGATCAGCATGGTGAGGACGCGAAAGGGCTCGGCTCACGCGCCCAAGCAGATCAAGTTCGTCAGGCACTTGCCGATGACCGGCGTCGGCAAGGTCGACAAGAAAGTGCTGCGCGGGGAATTCTGGAGCGGGCGGGACCGGATGGTGGGGTAGCTCCTGCCCGGGACGCCACGCAGTCTCAGGCCGCCCCTCACCGCTTCTCGATCACCAGGCTCTGCACCGCGCGGCCAAAATACCCCGTCCGGTCCGCCAGCCGTGACATCGCAAGCCCGACACCATCGGGGCCGATCCAGGAATCACCGTCGAGCAGGATCCATTCGCCGACCGGCTGGCGCGCAAAGCTCACGGTGAGATCAGCGTTGATGTAGGTCCAGGCGCGGAAGTCGAGCGTCGAAGCGGTGCCGTTGGAAAAATCGGCCGCGACCACGGCGCGCATCGCCTGCGACAGCGTTTCGCCCGCGATCAAGGGATGATCGACGCGAAACCAGATTGCGCCGGCACCGGCTTGCCCGAAGCGGCCGCGCGCGGCGCGCATCGAGACTGAACGTACGAACGGGCTGGTAGCGGCATGACCGTCCTCGAGCAGCGAGTCCTCCGGTGACGGCAGCGTAACCGGCAGCGCCTTGACGTCCTCGGGCAGCGTCAGCGCCTGGCGCTTGATCTTGAGCACGGTGGCGCCGACCACCTGTACGCCATCGGCGAGCAGCTTGACCCCGCAGAGCTGGATCTTCCGGCCCTCGCGCAAGATCTCGGTCGCGATCGTGAGCGGCGCCACCGGCACCGGGCGCATCAGATCGATGGTGACGCGCGCGATGTCCATCGTGACAGGCGTCGGAATGCGCTCAGCCGCCCACGTCACCAGCGAGGCCGGCGCCGAACCGTGCTGCATACGCCGGTCCCACGGGCCCGCAGCATCCGGGCTGGTGACGACGCTGTCGCCGTCGACGCGGTAGATGGGGGTCATCGTTTCTCCGTGATGCACATCCGGCGCTCAGCAAGAGCTGTCGTCCCGGCCCCCCGTGCGCAATTGCGCACTAGGCCGGGACGACTAAGTTCACAACGGCGGATCGACCGCCTCGTCGTATTCCTTCTTGAAGCGCGCGATCATTTCGGCGGCTGGCACGATGCCGTCGATGCTGCCGACGCCCTGGCCCGAACCCCAGATCTCCTTCCAGGCTTTTGGCTTGGCGCGCTCGCCGGAGGCGTCGGTGCCGAAGTTCATCTTGGAGGGATCGGAGGTCGGCAGGTTCTCCGGATCCATACCGGCGGCGAGGATCGACGGCTTCAGATAGTTGCCGTGCACGCCGGTGAAGAGGTTGGAATAGACGATGTCGTCGGCCGTCGCGCCCGCGATCATCTCCTTGTATTTCTCAACCGCATTAGCTTCCTTGGTGGCGATGAAGGCCGAGCCGATATAGGCAAAGTCGGCGCCGAGAATGCGCGCGGCGCGGATCGCCTTGCCGTTGCCGATCGCGCCCGACAGCGCGATCGGGCCGTCGAACCATTTTCGTGTCTCGGCGACGAACGCCAAGGGCGAGATCGTGCCGGCATGGCCGCCGGCGCCCGCCGCGACCAGGATCAGGCCGTCGGCGCCCTTCTCGATCGCCTTGTGCGCAAACTTCTGGTTGATCACATCGTGGAAGACGATGCCGCCCCAGCCGTGCACCGCCTGATTGAGCTCCTCGCGCGCGCCGAGCGACGAGATGATCATCGGCACCTTGTACTTGGCGCAGAGCTGCATGTCGTGGTCGAGCCGGTTGTTCGACTTGTGCACGATCTGGTTGACCGCAAACGGTGCCGACGGCTTGTCGGGATGCGCGCGGTCATAGGCCGCGAGCTCTTCGGTGATGCGCGCCAGCCACTCGTCAAGCAGCTCCGGCGGCCGCGCGTTCAGCGAGGGGAACGAGCCGACCACGCCAGCCTTGCACTGCGCGATCACGAGATCGGGCACCGAGATGATGAAGAGCGGCGAACCGATCACGGGGATCGACAGGCGTCCCTTGAACAAGGCAGGCATGGACATTGCGAGACGATCCTCTTTTGGCGGTCACATCGAAATTGGGGGCCATACCAACAAGGCAATCTTTCCACTGTCAAGTATTGCGTTTTGGCGCCGTGGAGGGACGCCGTTACCGCAATTCCAACGCGCGGAATTCAGCGCGGGACGACGCCATCACGCAATCAAATCCGGATTGATCAGCCGCTCGAACGAGAACATCTCGTCCCATTTCTCTTGAGTCAGCAGCTTGCGCTCGACCACGACGATCTGGTGCAGCGACTTGCCGCTCTTGTAGCCCTCGCGCGCGATCTCGGCGCATTGCTTGTAGCCGAGCAGCGGCTTCAGCACCGTAACGATACCCAACGAGTTCAGCACCATGTTGCGGGTATGCTCAGCATTGGCAGTGATGCCGATGACACAGTTCTCGCGCAGGCTGTTGACCGCGCGCTCCATGGTGCGGATCGAGAAGAACAGCGCGAACGAGATCACCGGCTCCATCACGTTGAGCTGGAGCTGACCCGCGGATGCCGCGAGCGTCACGGTGGTGTCGAGCCCGATCACGAGGAAGCTGGTCTGGTTGACGACCTCGGGGATCACAGGATTGACCTTGCCGGGCATGATCGAGGAGCCCGGCTGAAGCTGCGGCAGGTTGATCTCGTTGAAGCCGGCACGCGGGCCGGAGGCGAGCAGGCGGATGTCGTTGCAGATCTTCGTCAGCTTGCTCGCGGTGCGCTTGAGGACGCCGGAGAGCTGCACATAGGCGCCGGTATCCGACGTCGCCTCGACGAGGTCGCCTGCAAGGATGAAGTCGACACCGGTGAGCGCGCTCAGATGCCGGACCGCGAGCTTGGGATAGCCGTGCGCCGCGGTGACGGAGGTACCGATCGCGGTGGCGCCGAGATTGATCTCGCGCAGCAGCGCGCGGGCCTCGGAGATGCGATCGACCTCCTCGCCCATGGTGGTGCCCCAACCGCGGAATTCGGCGCCGAGTGACATCGGCACCGCGTCCTGCAAATGGGTGCGCCCCATCTTCAGCACGCGATCGAACTCCCTGCCCTTGGCGAAGAACGCCTCCTGGAGCTGACGCAGCGCCGTCATGTAGCTCTCGAGCCGAAGGATCAGCGCCAGCCGAAAGGCGGTCGGATAGGTGTCGTTGGTCGACTGGCCGTAATTGACGTGATCGTTGGGGCTGACGTGCTGGTAGTCGCCCTTCGCAAAGCCGAGCGATTCCAGCGCGAGATTGGCGATCACCTCGTTGGCGTTCATGTTGGTGGAGGTGCCGGCCCCGCCCTGGATGAAGTCGGTGACGAACTGGTCCATCATATCGCCGGCGATGACGCGATCGCAGCCCACGATGATGGCGTCCGCGACTTTGGCGTCCACCGCGCCGAGATCGCGGTTGGCCATGGCGGCGGCTTTCTTGACGTAACCAAGCGCCTTCACGAAGTAAGGCTCCTGGTTCATCGGAATGCCGGTGATGTGGAAGTTCTCCTTCCCGCGGATGGTCTGGACGCCGTAATAGATGTCGTCGGCGATCTCACGCTGTCCGAGGAAGTCCTGCTCCGTGCGGCTCATAGGCGCTCCTTGCTTGCTCGCGCGACGTCCTCAGTTCTGACACAGCGCGCTGGTGACGAAGGTATCCGTGCGGCAGTCATCCGGTTTGCGTTGCCTGCCCGGGATCAGAACCTTGGCCGAGCACTTTTCCGCGGAGTCGGCATTCAGGCTCTTGCCTTCCGTGTAGCCCTTGCTCTGGCAGAGTTTGTCGGCGGCGAGCTTGCAGTCGGGCGCGCCGTTCGACGAGGCCGGACAAGCTACGCGTCCCGACACCATGGTCGACGGCTTCGCCAGGCGCGACAAATCGTTCATGGTCTCACTCGGGCTTTTGATCGGCGGCAGGATCGAAGGCAGCTTGTCAAACAGCTTGCCCATTTCGTTGATCAGCCCGGGATTTTCCTCATGCGCCGGCGGCGACGAAGGAGCTGTCGAGGGCGCCGGTGCGGCCTGCTGTCCTTGCTCCTGCAAGCCGAGCGCCGGCGGCGCGGATTGCGGCCATCCGGTACCACCGGTACCCAGCAGGAGCGAAAGCACCGCAAATGTCAGCGTCCCCAGTCGCTGGACCGGAAGGCCGGATGGAAGCATCATGGCGCCAACCGTAGCCGAACCTGGCGCGGTGGCAAAGCGCCTTGGGGTTAGATCAATTTGACGGCGACGACAAAGCCGAGCACGAGCACCGCAGCGCCGATTGCCACCACCAATCCGAGATGCTTCTCGATCCTGACCCGGATCCAGTCGCCGTAGCGGTTGAGCAGGATCGCAACGATAAAGAAACGCCCGCCACGCGCCACGATCGAGCACAGGATGAAGAGCCCGATATTGTAGCCGGCAAAGCCGGACGTGATGGTCACGAGCTTGTAGGGGATCGGTGTCAGGCCCTTGAGCAGGATGATCACGGCGCCCCATTCGGCATAGGAGGCGCGGAAGGCGTCGACCTTGCCGCCGAGGCCATAGACCTCGATCAGCCAATGGCCGACCGAGTCGAAGAGCAGCGCACCGATGGCGTAGCCCAACAGGCCGCCCAACACCGACGTCGCAGTGCAGATCGCCGCATAGACCCAGGCGCGCTGCGGGCGCGCCAGTGACATCGGGATCAGCATCACGTCCGGGGGGACGGGAAAGAAGGAGCTTTCAGCGAAAGCCACGGCGCCCATGATCCAGAGCGCGTAAGGCTTGTGAGCGGCGTCGATGCACCAGTCGTAGATACGTTTCAGCATGGCGCCGCGATGAAGCACCATGGGACGGATTTGTCCATGCCGAGATGGGACCGATTTGTACCAATACTAGTGGCGCTTGCGGGCGGTGCGGCCTTCGAGCGCGACGATAGGCCGCCTGGCGGCGACGCGCGGTGACGCAACTTTGGGCAGCTTCATCGCCGATTTCGGCAGTTTCTCCGCGATGCCGAGCATGTCTTCACGCCGCGTCATCTCGCGCCAGACGTCCTCGGGGCGCACGCCGGCCGAGGCCCACAGCACGGTGAGATTGTAGAGCAGATCGGCGCTTTCCCGGACCACGGCCTCGGTGTCGCCATTGACCGCATCGATGACGACCTCGATGGCCTCTTCGGCCAGTTTTTTCGCCATTTTGGACGGCCCACGCTGAAACAGCCGGGCCGTACGCGATGTTGCCGGATCGAGATCTTTGGCCGCGAGCACAGCCAGATATAGCCGCTCAAGCGAATCACTCATGTACGCAAAGCTACTCTAAACCCATAGCGGGGACGTTAACGCACGACAACAAAAGCAAAAAGCCGGCCGTCGCGGCAAGCGCGACGGCCGGCTGGTCAAACCTTGCTAGCCAAAGCTAGTAGCAAGTCGAAAGGTTACCTTGGCCGCCCTGCGCGGACTGGTATGGGCCGCCGCAACGGTGATACGGGCGCGGACCGATATACGAGTCGCCGCCGTAATAGACCGGACCGTCGTCGTAGTAGACCGGGCCGCCGCCGTAATAGGCAGGAGCATCATAAGCGTAGGCGTCACGGGTCGCTGCGATTGCGAGGCCGGTGCCGATAGCACCGGCAATGGCTGCGCCGGCAAAGGCCGCGCCGCCGCCACCATGCCAATGACGGCCGCCCGCGTATGAAGCGGTCGGAGCCATTGCGGCCAGCGCCAGCACCGCGGTGGTAGCGAGAACGGCCTTACGGCCGGCAAATCCCGAAAATCTATCAAACATGTCCTGGACCCTCCTTGGGACCTCGAATGGTGCCTGATGACAGGCTCGTGTCTCTCAAACACCCGCATCCCATGTTGGGTTCCCCTCCCCCAACACAAGCTGAACGGGGTTGCGTGATCGTGACGCAACCGCCGCTCATCCGCCGTTCATATTGGCGCAAACAGACTGCTATGCCCGCCGGCGCTGCGAGCGTGACGAAACCACAACAATGCGGGACCGGCGCGACTGATGTTCGGATTCAGGACCACTGCCCTTCGCTGCCTGCCGGCCCTTGCAATCTTGCTTGCCGCGCTGACGGCGCGCGATGTCTCGGCGGCCGAGACCGCCGTGCCTTCCATTGCGATCCACTTCACCTTCGACCGCCCGATCGATGCGAGCATGGCGCCGTTCTTTCTTGCCGCAAAGGACGGCAGCTTCGGCGCCGAACGTCTCAACGTCTCCTTCAGCAGCGCGGCCGGATCGCCGGAGGCGCTTGCGCGCGTCGCCAAGGGCGACAGCGAGCTCGCGCTGGTCGACATCAACGAGCTGATCCGCTTCCGCGACAAGGATGCGACACCGGTCAAGGCGGTGTTCGTGCTGTTCAACCGCGCGGCCTACGCGATCATCGCCCGAAGGAGTCGTGGCATCCACCTCCTTCCCGACCTGGACGGCAAGACCGTCGGCGTTGCCGATAGCGATCTGTCGATGCGGCTATGGCCGGCATTGGCGCAGCAGAACGGCATCGACACGGCTCACGTGAAATTCCACAAGATCAGCGCCGCGGTGCGCGAGCCGATCCTCTCCGCGGGACAGGTCGATGCCGTCGCCGGCTTCAGCTATCTCTCGGCAGTGAACCTGCGCGACCGCGGCGTGCCGGGCGACGATCTCGTCACGCTTCGCTATGCCGACTATGGTTGCGAGGCCTATGGCTTTGCCGTCGTGGTCAACCCGGCTTTCGCCGCGGCCAAGCCGGACACCGTGAAGGGATTCGTCCGCGCATTGATCGCCGGCATCAACGCGACCGTCAAGGATCCGGCGCGCGCGGCGGGCGAGGCCGCGAGCCGCATCGACGACGGCGACCGCGATCTTGAGCTGGAGCGCCTGCGCACCGTCCTCGTCGACAACATCCTGACTGACGAGGTCCGTCGCAACGGCCTCGGCGACATCGACCCGGCGCGCATGGATCGCTCGATCGACCAGATCGGGCAGGATTTCAAATTCCGCAAACGGCCGGCGGCGGGCGACATCTTCGACGGCGGGTTCTTGCCGCCAGTCGCAGGGCGGTTGATCAACTGAGCAAAACCGACAGCTTCCGCTATATCTCGCAGCCGATCCCTGATTAGAGTATGGGCTCACTCCGTTCTATCCGCCCGAGCTCCTCGCCCATGCCCATTCTTCGCCTCTACACCCGCGTTCTCGAGCTGCTCGGCAAGGAGGCACGGCTGGGCTGGCTGCTCGCGATCGTCAATCTCCTGCTTGCGGGCTCGCAATTCGCCGAGCCGGTACTGTTCGGCCGGATCGTCGATGTTCTCTCCGGCAAGACGGTCGCAGGCTCCAACTCGGCCTGGCCGTTCCTGGTTGCATGGGTCGCATTCGGGCTGTTCACCATCGCCTGCAGCGCGCTCGTGGCGTTGCAGGCCGACCGGCTCTCCCACCGCCAGCGGCAGGCGGTCCTGACGGACTATTTCGAGCACATCCTGCAACTGCCGCTGACCTTCCACTCCGGTACCCATTCGGGCCGGCTGATGAAGGTCATGCTCAACGGCACCGATGCGCTGTGGCGGCTGTGGCTGGGCTTCTTCCGCGAGCATTTTGCCGCCATCCTCTCGGTCGTGGTGCTGCTGCCGCTGTCGCTCTACTTGAACTGGCGGCTTGCAATCCTGCTGTTCGTGCTCTGCATCGTCTTCACCGCGCTGACCACTTTCGTGGTGCGCAGAACCTTCGGCATGCAGATGGAGGTGGAGGAGCACTACAGCGAGCTTTCCGCGCGCGCTTCCGACGCGCTTGGCAACGTCGCGCTGGTACAGAGTTTCGTCCGCGTCGAGTCCGAGGTGAAGGGCCTGCGCTCCGTCGCCGACCAGTTGCTAGCGGCGCAAATGCCTGTGCTGTCGTGGTGGGCACTCGTCACCGTCATCACGCGCGCCTCCACCACGATCACGGTGCTCGCGATCTTCACTTTCGGCATCGCGCTGCACGACCAGGGGCTGACCTCGGTCGGCGAGATCGTGATGTTCGTGAGCTTCGCGACGATGCTGATCCAGAAGCTGGAGCAGGTCGTGAGCTTCATCAACAACGTTTTCATGGAAGCCCCGCGCCTGCGCGAGTTCTTCAACGTGCTCGATGCGGTGCCTGCGGTGCACGACCGGCATGACGCGATCGATGCGGGTCGGCTCTCCGGCCTCGTCGAATTCAACGACGTCACCTTCTCCTATGACGGCAAGCGGCCGGCGGTCGAGGACCTCTCCTTCACCGCGCTTCCGGGCCAGACCATCGCGCTGGTCGGCGCGACCGGCGCCGGCAAGTCGACGGCGATTGCGCTGCTGCATCGCGCCTTTGATCCGCAGTCCGGCTTCATCAGGATCGACGGCATGGACGTGCGCGGGGTGACGCTGACATCGCTGCGGCGGAACATCGGCGTGGTCTTTCAGGAGGCGCTGCTGTTCAACCGGTCGATCGCGGAGAATTTGCGCGTCGGCAAGCCGGACGCCACCGAGGGCGAGATGCGCAAGGCGGCGGAGCGCGCGCAGGCGCTCGAATTCATCGAGCGCAGCGGCGGCTTCGAGACCAACGCCGGCGAGCGCGGCCGCATGCTGTCCGGCGGTGAGCGCCAGCGGCTGTCGATCGCCCGTGCATTGCTGAAGGATCCGCCGATCCTGATCCTGGACGAGGCGACCAGCGCACTCGACGCCGTCACCGAGGCCAAGGTGAATACCGCTCTCGACGAAGTGATGAAGGGCCGCACCACCTTCGTGATCGCCCACCGTCTCTCCACCATCCGCAATGCTACGCGGATCCTGGTGTTCGAGAACGGGCGTGTGATCGAAAGCGGAACTTTTGATGAACTCGTGACCAAAGGCGGCCATTTCGCCGACCTCGCCAGGGCTCAGTTCATGGTTCAGGAGAACGCACGGGCCAGCGTGACAGCGGCTGAGGCTGCCGCGACGGCAGCCAAATCGCCTTAGCAAGCCCCTTGGCAAGTTCTCATAGAATCGTCGAAATTCGGCCTATTTCATTGCGGAATACCCCGGTGATGCCCCTATTCGCGACGCACGAGCCGGTATAGGTTTGCGGCGCCGCAAGCGGCGGCGCTGGATTTCAGAACCGAACATCAGATCACGAGAGCCGACCGGAACCGGCGGGTCTCCAAGGACCGGAATCGGATAGTGCACGCTCTTCGCCCGCTGCTTCGTCAATCCCTGTTCAACCTGCTTGCTGCGGGACTCGCGTGTGCCGCATTACTGGCGCCGCGCGCGGCGAGCGCCGAAGCGCTGCTCCTGATCGAGGCCGATAGCGGCAAGGTGCTGCAGGCGGAAAACGCGACCATTCCCTGGTATCCGGCTTCCGTCACCAAGATCATGACCGCGTACGTGACGCTGAAGGCGGTCAAGGACGGCAGGCTCACACTCGACACACTGCTCACGGTGTCGCCGACGGCAGCCTCGCAGTCGCCCTCGAAGATGGGGTTTCGCCCGGGAACGCAGCTTACCGTCGACAACGCACTCAAGATGATGATGGTGAAATCGGCGAACGATATGGCCGTCGTGCTCGCCGAAGGCGTCGGCGGTTCGATCGACGGTTTCTCGGCGCTGATGAACGACACCGCGCAGAAGCTCGGCATGACGCAGACGAGCTACGTCAATCCGAACGGCCTGCCCGCCGACGGACAGATCACCTCCGCGCGGGATCTCGGCATTCTCGCACGCTCGTTCCTGCGCGATCTGCCCGAGTACGAGTATTTCGTGCACATTCCGGCAATCCGCTTCGGCAAGCGCGTCACCGGCAATTTCAACAAGCTGATCGGTCGCTATCCCGGCGCCGACGGTTTCAAGACCGGCTTCATCTGCGCCTCCGGCTACAATCTCGTCGCATCGGCCACCCGCAACGGCCGCCGGCTGATCGCCGTCGTGCTGGGCGCCAACTCCGGGACCGCGCGCGCGGTGAAGGCGGCGCAGCTGCTGGAACGCGGCTTCTCGCAAGACAATCTCACCTGGCTCCGGCCCTCGCTCGGCACCGTCGACAAGCTGGTGCCGGTCGACGCCTCGCCGCCGAACCTGCGTGACGACATGTGCGGCGGCCATCGCAAGCGGCCGGCCAGCGACGATGACGACGCGCTGATCGCGACCAATGGCGGCATGTCCGGATCGGCCTCCGCCACGGGGGGCGAAGCTCAGGTCACCTTCTTCACGGCCGGGCTTCAGCCGCCCCTGATGAAGGCCTCCGAGCTGATGGCCTCGGCCCCGGCGGCGGCCGAACCCGTGCTGGTGTATACCGGTCCGACCCGCACCGGGACCGCCCTGATCGCGGCGGTCGCGGCGGATGCCGACCAGCAGGCCACGCCAAAGCCGCGTGGCAAGAAGTCGCGCGTCGCCAAAAAGCCCGACGCGGCAGACAAGCCGAAAGATGCCAAGACGGCGGCAGCGAAGCCCGATGCGAAGCCGGCGGCGGCCGCAAAGCCGGCGGACGGCAAGTCCGCAGCCAAGCCGGCCGGCACCAAGCATGCCGCAGCCAAGCCCGATGCAGTGGCAAAGCCTGCGGCGAGCGGCGAGCAGGCGGCCAAGCCCGCCAAGCCCAAGGCCGCCACCAAGCCCGCCAAGCCGGCCAACAACAGTTAACGCCGACGCGAGGCGAGACCGCGCCGCACTTCGCACTTGCGGCAGCGCCGTTTGCGAGGATTCCGGTAGCCACTCCCTGACGTTTGTCTTAAGCCTCGACCGCTTGCCACCCGTTCCGGCAGGCTCGATACTGACGGCAATGAGGCAAGCCCGAGACACAACGGGCTCTGGTCAATGAGGGGAGTTTCCATGGAGCGCATCTGGCTTAAGCAATATCCGCCCGGCGTCCCCGCCGATATCGAGCCGACCCAATATTCATCGCTGGTCGACCTCCTGGAGGAGAGCTTCGCCAAGTTCGCCGACCGCAAGGCGTTCATCTGCATGGACAAGTCGATCAGCTATCGCGACCTCGACCAGATGTCGCTGGCGATGGCGTCCTACCTGCAAGGGCGAGGCCTGCAACGCGGCGCCCGCGTTGCGATCATGATGCCGAACGTGCTGCAATATCCGATTGCGACCGCAGCCGTGCTGCGCGCCGGTTTCGCGGTGGTCAATGTCAATCCGCTCTACACGCCGCGCGAGCTCGAGCACCAGCTCAAGGATTCCGGCGCCGAAGCCATCATCGTGCTGGAGAATTTCGCCCACACCGTCGAGCAGGTGATCGCGAAGACGCAAGTCAAGCACGTCATCGTCGGCAGCATGGGCGACCTGCTCGGCTTCAAGGGCGTGATCGTCAATCTGGTCGTCCGCCGCGTCAAGAAGATGGTGCCGGCCTGGTCGCTACCAGGCGCGGTGTCCTTCAACGACGCGATCTCCGCCGGCCGCTCTCTGGCCTTCAACAAGCCGAAGCTGTCGCCGGGCGACGTCGCCTTCCTGCAATATACCGGCGGTACCACCGGCGTGTCCAAGGGCGCCACCCTGCTCCACCGCAATATCGTCGCCAACGTCCTGCAGAACGATGCCTGGCTGCAGCCCGCGATGGCCGCGCCGCCGCATGTCGATCAACTCATGGTCGTCTGCGCGCTGCCGCTCTATCACATCTTCGCCCTGACGGCCTGCTACCTGCTCGCCGTGCGCGCCGGCGGCTGCAATCTCCTGATCCCCAATCCGCGCGACATCCCGGGCTTCATCAAGGAATTGGCGAAGTATCAGGTCAACAACTTCCCGGCCGTGAACACGCTCTACAACGGCCTGATGCACCATCCCGACTTCAAGAAGCTCGACTTCTCCAAGCTGAAGATCTCGAACGGTGGCGGCATGGCGGTGCAGCGCCGGGTCGCCGAGCAGTGGAAGGCGATCACGGGCTGCTCCATCGCCGAAGGCTACGGCCTGTCGGAGACATCTCCGACGCTGACCTGCAACACCACGACCGATCCCGAGTTCAACGGCACCATCGGCATCCCCGTGCCCTCGACCTGGATCTCGATCCGCGACGACGACGGCAACGAGATGCCGCTCGGCCAGCCCGGCGAGATCTGCGCCAAGGGCCCGCAGGTGATGTCGGGCTACTGGAACAGGCCGGAGGAGACCGCCAAGGTGATGACCGCGGACGGTTATTTTCGCACCGGGGACATCGGCATCATGGACGAGAGGGGATACACCAAGATCGTCGACCGCAAGAAGGACATGATCCTGGTCTCCGGCTTCAACGTCTATCCGAACGAGATCGAGGAAGTGATCGCGAGCAACCCGGGGGTGCTCGAATGCGCGGTCATCGGCATTCCCGATTCCAAGTCGGGAGAGGCGGTGAAGGCGTTCGTGGTCAAGAAAGACCCGAACCTCACGGCGGAGGCCCTGGTCAAGTTCTGCCAGGAGCAGCTGACGGGCTACAAGGTGCCCAAGCACATCGAATTCCGCACCGACCTGCCGAAGACCAATGTCGGCAAGATCCTGCGCCGGCAGCTGCGCGACGAGAAGGCGGAGGCGGCCTAAGCGCCTCTTTCGTTCATGACTGATTTCGGCAACATCAGCCCGGCCGGCATCCTCGCCTTCTGGCACGAGGCCGGCCGCGATGCCTGGTACGAGCGCGACGACGCATTCGACGCGGAGGTCAGGCGCCGCTTTCTCGCGCTGTGGCAGAAGGCGGTCGCCGGCGAGCTCGCGTCATGGGAGGAGACCGACGAGGGCGCACTCGCGCTCGTCATCGTGCTCGACCAGTTTCCACGCAATATGTTTCGGGGCACGTCGCAGGCCTTTGCCAGCGACGCGCTGGCGCGCGACGTCGCCCGCCGCGCCATTGCGCGGGGTGCAGATCAAAGG
The DNA here is from genome assembly GCF_055807435.1 of Bradyrhizobium sp. Ken51. NCBI lineage: Bacteria > Pseudomonadati > Pseudomonadota > Alphaproteobacteria > Hyphomicrobiales > Nitrobacteraceae > Bradyrhizobium > Bradyrhizobium sp. Ken51. The sequence goes on from NZ_JBVVPB010000003.1 coordinate 391,792, forward strand.
ATCGACCCGGTCCTGCTCGAATTCCTCTATTTGCCTTTCATGCATTCCGAGCACCTGCCCGACCAATTGCACTGCGTCGCGCTGTTTCAAAACACCGACAATGCCGAAAACCTGAAATACGCGCGTGAGCACGCCGATATCATCCGGCGGTTTGGCCGCTTTCCTCACCGCAACCGTCTGCTCGGCCGTGACACCACCCCGGACGAGCAGGCCTTCCTCGACGGCGGCGGGTTCGCCGGCTGATGACATAACGGTGAAGGGTCCCGCCCTCACCGCTTCCCGTATCACTATCCGTGTCGGCAATATTGTGCAGGCCCGCCGCACGGTCTAAAAAGCGGGACCGATTTTCAGGGAGACTAACGATGGCGATCCAGACTGGCGACAAGCTGCCCGAGGCGAAATTCCGCGTGATGACGGCGGAAGGTCCGCAGGTGAAGACCACCGATGAGATATTCAAGGGCAAGAAAGTGGCGCTGTTCGCGGTGCCGGGCGCCTATACCGGCACCTGCCACAAGATGCATCTGCCGAGCATCTTCCTCAACGCCTACGCCATGAAGGACAAGGGCGTCGACACCATCGCCATCGTCTCCGTCAACGACGCCTTCGTCATGAACGCGTGGAAGCGCGACACCGACCAGCGCGACGAGGCCATCTTCCTCGCCGACGGTAATGCCGACTTCGCCAAGGCGATCGGCATGGAGCTCGACGCCTCCGGTAACGGTCTCGGCATCCGCTCCAAGCGCTATTCGATGCTGGTCGAGGACGGCGTGGTCAAGAAGCTGAACCTTGAGGCGATGCCCGGCAAGGTCGAGGTGTCCGGCGGCGATACGCTGCTGGGGCAGCTGTAAGCTTCAGACCCAGCCCTTTCGAAGAATGACGTCATGCCCGGGCTTGTCCCGGACATCCACGTTCTTGGTCGTGCGCGGGAAGACGTGGATGGCCGGTCAAGCCCGGCCATGACGAACGGAGAGACCTACTCCGCCACCCGCGCCTGCAACCGCGCCTTCACGATCCCGTCGCGCGCGAGCTGATCGGCGCGTTCGTTCTCGGGATGCCCTGCGTGGCCCTTGACCCAGTGCCAGCGCACGTCGTGAGCCTTCAGCGCGGCATCGAGGCGCTGCCATAGCTCGACATTCTTCACCGGCTTCTTGTCGGCGGTGCGCCAGCCGTTGCGCTTCCAGCCGTGGATCCAGCCGGTGATGCCCTGACGGACATATTGGCTGTCTGTGTAGAGATCGACAGTGCACGGCTTCTTCAGCGCTTCCAACGCGGAGATCGCCGCCATCAATTCCATCTGGTTATTGGTGGTATGGCGCTCACCACCGTTCAGCTCTTTTTCCTTGTCGCCGAACTTCAGGATCGCGCCCCAGCCGCCGGGCCCCGGATTTCCCGAGCAGGCGCCGTCGGTGTAGATCGTGACAATCGGGAGCTCGCTCACGCCACCAGCCCCGACGGCGACAGTCCGTAGTCGCGCACGCTGGAAACGCTCTGGTGGAAGCGCAGCTTGCGGACATATTCCAGCGGATCCTTCGGTCGAACCAGCGCGCCGGGCGGAACATTGAGCCAGTCGACCAGCCGCGTCAGCAGGAAGCGCATCGCGGCGCCGCGCGCGAGCAGCGGCAGCGCTGCCTCTTCCCCCTCGGACAGCTTTCGCACGCGGCCATAGGCATTGAGGAAGGCCCGCGCCTTGGTGACGTTGAAGGAATGATCCGGCTCGAAGCACCAGGCGTTGAGGCAGATCGCGACATCATAGGCAAGCCAGTCATTGCAGGCGAAAGTGAAGTCGATGATCCCCGAGAGCTTGTCGCCGAGAAAGAAGACATTGTCGTTGAAGAGGTCCGCGTGGATCACGCCTTCGGGCAGCTGTGTCGGCCAGACCCCGCTCTCGAGGTAGTCGAGCTCGTGGCTCAGGAACGCGCGCAGGCCGGGCTGCATCTCGTCGGCCCGGTGTGACGCCGCATCGAACAGCGGCCGCCAGCCCGGGACCGACAGCGCGTTCGCACGCCTGATCGCGAAATTCGCGCCGGCCAGATGCATCATGGCGAGCCCCTCGCCGACGCCGGCGCAATGGGCCGCGTTCGGCTTGCGCGGCCAGACGCCTTCGAGAAAGGTGATGATCGCGGCCGGCCGGCCCGACAGCTCGCGCAACGCCTCGCCGTCCATCCCCTTCACCGGCAGCGGACAGTTGACGCCGTGCTCGGCCAGATGCGTCATCAGCGCGAGGAAGAACGGCAGATCGTTCTTCGCCACGCGCTTCTCATAGAGCGTGAGGATGAACGATCCCTTGGTCGTATGCAGCAGGAAGTTGGAATTTTCGACGCCCTCGGCGATGCCCTTGTAGGAGAGCAACTCGCCGAGATCGTATTGGTTGAGGAAGTCCGCAAGCTCGTCGGCGGCAACGTCGGTGTAGACCGCCATGAAGGTCTACTCGGCGGCGGCTTCGGGGCGCACCTGACGCGGCAGCGGGAAGAACTCGTTCTCTTCCGCGGCCGAGACCGTCTCCACATGCAGCGTGAAGCGCTCGGCGAACGCGTCCATGATCTCCTCGACGATGACTTCCGGTGCCGAGGCGCCAGCGGTGATGCCGAGGCTGGTGATGTTCTCGAACCGCTTCCAGTCGATTTCGGTGGCGCGCTGCGCCAGCACGGCGATCGGGCAACCCTCGCGCTCGGCGACTTCGCGCAGGCGCTGCGAGTTCGACGAGTTAGGCGCACCGACTACGATCAGGGCGTCGACCACCGGCGCCACCTTCTTCACCGCGAGTTGGCGGTTGGTGGTGGCGTAGCAGATGTCTTCCTTGTGCGGCCCGTTGATGTTCGGGAAGCGCTCCTTCAGGAGCGCCACGATCTCCGCGGTGTCGTCGATCGACAGCGTGGTCTGGGTCACGAAGGCGAGGTTGTTCGGATCCTTCGGGGCGATGGTCTTCGCGTCCTCCGCGGTCTCGATCAGGGTCACGGCGCCGGTCGGGAGCTGCCCGAGCGTGCCCACCACCTCCGGATGATGGGAATGGCCGATCAGGAAGATCTCACGGCCGCGCTTGAAATGGATTGCGGCCTCGCGGTGCACCTTGGTGACCAGGGGGCAGGTCGCATCCAGCGAGAACAAATTGCGGGACGTGGCGTCGGCCGGAACCGATTTCGGCACGCCATGGGCCGAGAACACCACCGGCGCGGTGGTGTTTTCCGGGATCTCGGCGAGTTCCTCGACGAAGATCGCGCCTTTCTTTTTCAACCCATCGACGACGTATTTATTGTGCACAATCTCATGGCGAACATAGACGGGGGCGCCGTATTTATCGAGTGCCCGTTCCACGGTATCGATCGCCCGGACCACCCCGGCGCAGAAGCCACGGGGAGAACAAAGCACGATCTTGAGGTCTGGTTTGGCTGACATTGAGCGATCTCGGGACCGAATCACCTCGCCAAATGGGCGGGCAGCGGTCGATGGATGAATAGGGCTTGGGTACGGTCTTACAGGGACTTCAGAGGGAATTGGGCCCCCTTTCGGGCGCTGTCAAGGCACTATCTATAGCAGAACCATTGCGTGGCTACCCCCTCCGGGCTTATATAGCCCGAATTCCCAGTCATCGCTGATGACCACCGGTTTCGCCTCCAAAGGGGTGGGCGAAGCACAAAGGAGATTTGCCATGAGCAACGCACCTCTGATGCCCAAGGCGACCGCCGTCTGGCTGCTCGACAACACCGCGCTGACCTTCGATCAGGTCGCCGATTTCACCAAAATGCACCCCCTCGAGGTGCGCGCGATCGCCGATGGCGACGCCGCCCAGGGCATCAAGGGCATGGATCCCCTCTCGAATGGCCAGCTGACCCGCGAGGAGATCGAGAAGGGCGAGAACAACCCGGACTACCGGCTCCGCCTCCAGGAGAGCAAGGTGGTGCTGCCGCCGCAGCCCAAGCGCAAGGGCCCGCGCTACACCCCGGTCTCGCGCCGCCACGAGCGCCCGAGCGCCATCCTCTGGCTGCTGCGCAACCATGCCGAGCTCAAGGATGCCCAGATCATGCGCCTGGTCGGCACGACCAAGAGCACGATCGCCAGTGTCCGCGATCGCACCCACTGGAACACCTCCCAGCTGACGCCGATTGATCCCGTCACCCTCGGCCTCTGCTCGCAGATCGAGCTCGATTTCGAGGTCGCGCGCGCGGCCAAGGAAAAGCCGATCGACGCAGCCTATGGCGGCGCCACCCTGCTGCCGGCCTCCGAAACCACCAAGAAGGACGAGTACGAACCCGCGGAGAGGTCCAGCGACGATCTCAACGTCGATGCCGTGTTCGCCAAGCTGAAGACGCTCGGCGGCAAGAAGCAGGACCAGGAGGAGGAGTAATCCTTCGCTCCCTGCTGGTCATCGAATGGGAATGCGAACGCGGCGGGGCCAACCCGCCGCGTTTTTGTTTGTGGCTTCCGCAAACTTCAGAACTTATACGTCACACCACCGCCGACCAGCCACGGGTCGATATGCGCGGTGCCGGTGACCGGCAGACCACTGACCGTCGCCGAATAGTCCGGCCGCAACCAGAGCTTCTTGACGTCCACGTTGAGGCCCCAGTGCCGATCGAGCATGTAGTCGAAGCCGAACTGCACCGCGCCACCGAAGGCGTTGCTGACATGCAGGCTCGTGGTGGTGGCGACGATCGCGGGCGGACCGACGATCGCGGCCGGCGTATTGGCGGCCGAGTTGTTGAAGAACACGGTGTAGTTCACGCCGGCGCCGATGTACGGCTTGAACGCGCCGAAATTGTCGAAGTGATATTGCAGGGTCAGCGTCGGCGGCAGCAGCGTGGTCTTGCCGATCGGCAGATTTGCAAGCGAGCCGGTGCCGCTGATCGAATGCCGGGTCACGCCGAGGATCAGCTCGGCCGCGATATTCCTGGTGAAGAAATAGCTGATGTCGAGCTCAGGCACGACCTGATCACTGATCGAGAGGCCCGAATTCGGCGAAGACAGCGATGGAACGCCGGCGACATTGACGGTGGAGCCGCCCGCATCCGGCAACACGCCTAGCACCCGCAAACGCACCATCCAGGGATTGAAGGCTTCTACCGACGGCGGCGCCTTTTTGTAGATCGGCAAGTCGGCGGCCCGCGCCGAGGCAATAGCCCCCACCAGCGCCGCACCCAGCGCCGCGAGCCGCGCCACGCTTCTTATCATTTCGTCCATTGCATTCCCCTTCAGCCATGTGCGCGCTTCGTTGCGCGACATCAGCGTCAGAGCAGAAAGGCGATGGTGAAGGATTTGATGCCGATCAAATCAGGACAAATGCGATTGCGATTCGACTGCGGCGTTGCAGATGTGTCGCGGCAGGATAATGCCGCAGCTTACATCATGGCCGGTCCGGATGGTTCAGCATGTATTCGCCGAGGTCACGCTGGCGACGGTCGGCGCGGGTGGTCGCGGCACTGCGCTGGACGTCGCGGTCCTTGCGACAGGCCACGTATTCGGGTGAGCCGGCCGCATAGCCGCGGCTCTGGCAGACCGCGTCGTCATCATCGCCGCCCATCGCCACCGGCGTCTGGTAGCGCGCGGAGCAGGCGGAGAGAATGATGGCGAGCAGCACAGCTGCAAGCAGGCGCGGCGCAGCGGCGAGTGGCATACGAGGTCCCCTATTGGCCCGCTCTGTTTAGCGCGGAATGAGGAGAATGTAAGTCCCTGGACGCCGTTCCCGCTACCAGTGTCATTCCCCGCGAAAGCGGGGAATGGCCTGCCGGCGCAGGCGATGACAGCGGGATTGGAGAGGCGGCGTCGCGCCTCAATGGCTATCCTCGCAAAGCAAATTCACACCCGCCCCTTCAGCGCGTCGCCGATCTCGTCGAGCACCTTGGGGTCCTCGATCGTCGCCGGCATAGTCCAAGCTTCACCATCCGCTATCTTCTTGATGGTGCCGCGCAAGATCTTTCCGGAGCGCGTCTTGGGCAGGCGGCCGACGGTGATGGCGAGCTTGAACGCGGCAACGGGACCGAGCTTGTCGCGCACCAGCGCGATGATCTCCTTCTCGATCTCGGCGGGGGCCCGCTTCACACCCGCCTTGAGCACCAGGAAGCCGCAGGGGACCTCGCCCTTGATCGCGTCCTTGACGCCGAGCACGGCGCATTCGGCGACATCGGGATGCGAAGCCAGGATCTCCTCCATGCCGCCGGTGGAGAGCCGATGGCCGGCGACGTTGATGATGTCGTCGGTGCGGCCCATGACGAAGACATAGCCGTCTTCGTCCTTGTAGCCGGCATCCGACGTTTTGTAGTAGCCGGGGAATTCGGTGAGATAGGCTTCCTTGAAACGTTCGTCCTGATTCCACAGTGTCGGCAGGCAGCCCGGCGGCATCGGAAGCTTGATGACGATCGAGCCCATGGTGTTCGGACCGACCGGCTTTGCCGCTTCGTCGACCACGTCGACCTGGTAGCCCGGCATCGGCACCGTCGGCGACCCGTGCTTCACCGGCAGCTGGCCTAAGCCGACCGGATTGCCGGCGATGCACCAGCCGGTCTCGGTCTGCCACCAATGGTCGATCACAGGCACTTTCAACTGCTGCTCCGCCCATTCCACCGTCGGCGGATCGGCGCGCTCGCCGGCCAGGAACAGCGTGCGGAACGTCGAGAGGTCGTATTGCCGGATGAATTTTCCTTCCGGATCTTCTTTCCGTATCGCGCGGAACGCGGTCGGCGCAGTGAAGAAGGCGACAGCCTTGTGCTCGCTGATCACGCGCCAGAACGCGCCGGCATCGGGCGTGCCGACCGGCTTGCCCTCATACATGATCGAGGTCGCGCCGTGCAGCAGCGGGCCGTAGACGATGTAGCTGTGGCCGACCACCCAGCCGATGTCGGAGCCGCACCACCAGACCTCACCCGGCTTGACGCCATAGAGGTTGAACATGGACCATTTCACCGCGACGAGATGGCCGCCATTGTCGCGCACGACGCCCTTGGGAATGCCGGTCGTGCCTGAGGTATAGAGGATGTAGAGCGGATCGGTAGCGGCGACGGGCACGCAGGGCGCCTGCTTGCCGTCGTTCATCGCCTTGCGGCGCAGGCCCGCCCAATCATAGTCGCGGCCGGGCGTGAGGGCGCAGACGAGCTGCGGACGTTGCAGCACGATGCAGGCCTTCGGCTTTGCGCCCGCAAGCCTGATCGCCTCGTCGAGCAGCGGCTTGTACTGCACGATCCGGCCGGGCTCGATGCCGCAGCTCGCCGACAGGATCAGCTTTGGCTGCGCATCGTCGATGCGGGTGGCGAGCTCTTTCGCGGCAAAGCCGCCGAACACGACGGAGTGCACAGCGCCAATGCGCGCGCAGGCGAGCATCGCGACGACGGCCTCCGGGACCATCGGCATATAGAGGATGACGCGATCGCCCTTGGCGACACCAAAATCCTGCATGATGGCGGCGAGCGCCTGCACTTCGGCCAGCAGTTCGGCGTAGCTGAGTTTGGTGACGCTATTTGCCAGCGGCGAATCATGGATCAGCGCGATCTGGTCGGCGCGGCCGCGTTCGACGTGGCGGTCGAGCGCGTTGTAGCAGGTGTTGACGACGCCACCGCTGTACCAGCGGCCGTAGACGCCCTGCGAGGGATCGAAGATCTTTTTCGGCGGCTCGATCCAGTCGATCTCCTTGGCCGCCTCGGCCCAAAAGCCCTCAGGATCGGCCAGCGAACGCGTATAAACCTCGTGATAGAGGCTTTTTCCGTCGACGTTTCCTCGGACGTTCATTCCCGCGCTCCCGTTCCCTTATCCGCCTGGCCTTGACCTTGTGGCAGGACAAACGTTCCGCCATGACAGGGATCAAGTACCGGCCTTGTTTGAGGGGTATTTTCCCGGGAACGGGCCGCGGTTCAAGCTCAAAAGAACAATGCTCAGCTATCCATCGCATTCAGCCGCTGCAGCCGCTCCTGCATGACCTTCTTCAGATCATAGCCCGGGCGGCCGAAACTGGTATTGCGGGCGGCGAGGAAATCGCGCTGGGTGCGACGGAGGTCGCCGGCCGGGCGGGACCTGGCCGATTTCAGCACGCGCTCATAGGTCTCGGCGATCTGGCGATCGAGCACGCCCAGCTGTGGATCGGCACAAATTACCTTCTCAACCTCGCGATTCGCAGTGGCACAATCGAACGACGGGCCATTGCCGGAATTCGCTGCGAGCGGCCGCAGCAGCTCGCCGCCGAATTTCGCGATCTCCGCGATCATAGCGCGGCGGCCGGCGGCGGCGTTGTCATTGCCGGGATCGAGTTTGAGCGCGGTTTCGTAGTCGGCCAGCGCCTTCCTGCGCTCGCCCGTCTTCTTGTAGAGCACGGCGCGGTTGTTGTAGGTCTGCGCAAAATTCGGATCGAGTTTCAGCGCGGCCTCGTAGTCGCTCAGCGCCGCGCCAAGCTCACCCTTGAGGTGATAGGAGTCGCCGCGGTTGGTGAAGAAGTTCGGCCGCGGCGCCAGCCGCAGCGCCTGATCGTAATCGGCAATCGCCTTGTCGTACTCGCCCATCGCAGCCAGCGACAGCCCGCGATTGTCGTAATATTCGGGCACCTTCGGATCGAGCCTGATCGCCTCGCCGTCGTCGGCAACCGACTTCTCGAGCTGGCCGAGCTTCTTGTAGGCGGCGCCACGATTGGTGTAGCTGCGCGGCCGGTTCGGATCGAGCCGCAACGCCTCGCTGAGATCGCGGATCGCCTTCTCGTTGTCGCCGCCGAGATAATAGGTCACGCCGCGGTCGGACCAGGCCTGTGCCTTGTCAGGCTTCAGCTTGATCGCCTGGTCGTAATCGGCAAGCGCGCGATCTAGCCGGCGCTGGTTGGTGTAGACGACGCCGCGCAGCTCGTAAGATTCCGAATCCTGCGGATCGAGCTCGATGGCCTTGCTGAGGTCCGCCGCGGCGCGGTTGAGATCGCCGCCGGCCTCCCGGAGGAGATCGCCGCGCAGGCGCCAGGTTTTTGCGTTTTTGCCATCGAGCGCAATGGCGCGATCGATATCTCGCAGCGCCTGCGTGAGGCCGCCCGAGGTCCGCGCATTGGCGTCGGCGCGCACCAGCAATGCCGCGGCGCGATCGGAGGATGGATTTGAGGCTTGGTCAATGATGGCGCTGCAGGCCGGGATCAGCTCAGCCGGGACGGTCTTGCTCCCCATCACGCAATCGACACCGGCCGACGAAGGGGCGACGAGGATGACGCTCATTGCCGCGCTGAGAAGGAGCGAGCGAAAGGAGATTTTTGCAAACGAGAACATTTGCGCGGAAGGATGCGTGCCGCACATGGCATAGGACTCCGGGACATCAGGCTTTCACCATTGTCGCCGCGGCCAAAGAATCGGTTCAAATCGAGGCGTGTCAGGGGCGTATCGACCCCTCCCTTGCTCGCCCGCCTTACGGGGACACGAGGAGCCTCAATACCCGTCAGCCCCGTTCAGCCGCCGCAGCCGCTCCTCCATCGCCTTCTTCAAATCGTACCCCGGCCGGCCGAACCCGGCATTGCGGCGGGCGATGAAATCGTCCTGCTCGCGTTGAAGCGCCTTCGCTTCGCTTGCATTGCGCGCTTCGCGCAAAACGCGCGCGTTGGCCGCAAAGACCTCGCGATCGAGATCGGCGAGCTCGCGGTTGGCGCAGATCGCCTTCTCGACGGGGCGGCGCGCACCCTTGCAAATGAAACTGGGCTTGCCCGCGACCGCCATCTGCGCGCCGATCCGCTCGATCTCGCGCGCCATCGCCTTGTGATTGGCCTTGGCCTTCTCGTGGTTCGGATCGATTTTCAATGCCGCGCCGAAATCCTGCACCGCCTTCGGCTTGTCGCCCTTCCTCAGCCAGAGCTCGCCCCGCGCGTTGAAGACATCGGCGAGACCGGAATCGAGCTCCAGGGCGCGGCTGTCATCGGCTATCGCGCGGTCGACCTGATCACGCCGAGAAAACAGCGCGCCGCGCGCGGTCAGGGCCTTGATCAGGTCGGCCTTCGCCGTCTTCTCGTTGTCGATCACGGCAGCGCAGACCGTGGCGGCCTTGTCAATGTCGTCGGCTGCGGCAGCCGCGAGGCAGGGCGCGATGTCGACCTGCGGGACCGCGGCCGGTTCGCCGCCGGTCGCAGCATGAGCGGCAGCGAACGAGAGCGCGAAGAGCAACCCGACGCCGGACCATTGAATGAGAGAACGCATGCTCGCCACAGTTGGAAAGTCTTGAGTTAAGGTCCGGGTTGAGGTCTTGCCTTATGGCCGCACTATCCATCATACGGCCGGATTGGTGCTAGCTTGTGGCGCCGCTCAAATCGGTTTCGGGGATCAACGTGTCGACATTCGAATGGATCATTGTGCTTCTGCTCGGCGCCGTTGCATTATCGGCGCTGGCGCGGCGGATCAAGGTCCCCTACCCGACCTTTCTCGCGATTGGGGGCGCGCTGATTGCGTTTGTGCCATCGAGCCCGTCCTGGACGCTGGAGCCCGATCTGGCATTGGCTCTTTTTGTCGCACCGGTCCTGCTCGATGCCGCCTTCGACACGTCGTTGCGCGATCTCCGCAACAATTGGGTTCCGGTCGCCACCCTGGTCGTCGCCGCCGTCGGCCTGACCACGGCCGCTGTGGCCTACGTCGCGCACCGGCTGATGCCTGACATGCCCTGGGCCGCCGCGGTTGCGCTCGGCGCCATCGTCGCCCCGCCGGACGCGGCCGCCGCAGTCGCGATCCTGAGCCAGGTGAAGCTGCCTCACCGCATGGTCAAGGTCCTGGAAGGCGAGAGCCTGCTCAACGACGCGACCGCGCTCCTGATCTATCGCATCGCGGTCGGCGCGGTCGCCACCGAGCATCTGGCATGGAGCCAGATCGCGCCGACCATGGCGCTGGCGCTGGTCGGCAGCGTCGTCGCGGGCCTGGTCGCAGGCCGCATCATCCCGCTGTTCATGGAACGCGTGAAGGAAGCGCCGAGCGCGATCATCGTGCAGTTCGCCACCACCTTCATGGTCTGGATTGCCGCCGAACATCTCGGGCTCTCCGGCATCCTCACCATCGTAGTCTACGGCATCACCATCGCGCGCACGGCGGGGGCACGCATGCCTGCGCGGCTGCGTGTACCTTCCTATGCGGTGTGGGAGACCATGGTGTTCGTGCTCAACGTGCTCGCCTTCATGCTGATCGGCATGCAGATGCGGCCGATCTGGACACGGCTCGATGCGGACGTGCGCTGGGAGTATTGCGTGGCCGCGGCCTGGATCCTGCTCACGGTGGTCCTGGTGCGCCTGGCCTGGATCACATTCTACCGCACGACGCTGCGCGCGCTGATCGCGCACGGGATCTATCACGCCAAGGATCCGAAGCAGGTCGCCTCGGCCAAGGGCGGCCTCATCATCTCCTGGTGTGGCATGCGCGGCCTCGTCACCCTCGCCACCGCCTTTGCCTTGCCGGAAAGCTTTCCGCATCGTGACTTCATCGTCTTCTCGGCGTTTGCCGTCGTGCTCGGCACGCTAATCGTGCAGGGCCTGACGCTGCGGCCGCTGATCCTGGCGTTCGGCCTCAAGGACGACGATCCCGTCGGCATCGAGGTCGCGCGCGCCCGCGCCGTCGCCTATCGCGCGGCGCTCGACGCGATCGAGGACGATCCGTCGGAGGAAGCGGAAATCCTGCGGCTCGAATATCGCGCCATCCTGATGCAGGCCGACGACGATCCCCATGGCGGCATCACGAACGGCGAACTGCCCGCCGACCCGCTACGCCGTCGTGGCATCGCGGCCGCGAGAAAGTCGATCTTCGACCTTCGCGCAAAGGAAGTGATCGGCGACGATGCGTTCCATCGGATTGAGGAAGAGCTCGATCGCGCAGAATTGAGCGCCGGCGGTTAAAATCCTGTTGGACGCGACCAGCGCCCTGCACAGGTGGTTAGGGGCTTGAACCAAACGCCATCTCTTCAGACAAACTCCAGATGACGACCCTGATCGACGACCGTCGTGTGCGCGCGCGAGATGCGTCGCCCGCACGATATTTCTATCTCCACATGGCAATGGCCTGCGCGGCCACCGCTTTTCTCGGCTTCGCACCGACCTATTTTGTGCCGCTCGCGCAACGGACACTGTCCGCAAGTCCCGTCATTCATTTCCATGGTCTATTGTTCTTCACCTGGTCTCTCTATTTCGTGATCCAGACATGGCTCGCCGCCTCAGGTCGCGTGGTCAATCACCGTGCGCTCGGCATCGCCGGCGTTTCGCTCGCGACCGCGATGACGATCTTCGGCTTCCTTGCCTCCGTGCATGTGATGCAGCATTCCGCGGCGCTCGGACAGAAAGAGGCCGGCATCGCCTTCTCGATCGTGCCGATGAGCGGGATCGCGTTCTTCGCTGGTGTATTCGTGCTCGCGATCATGAACACGCGAAAGCCTGAGATTCACAAACGTCTGATGCTGCTCGCGGCGGTCTCTATCCTTGATGCCGCGATCGCGCGCTGGTTTCTCACCTTCCTCGCGCCTCCGGGACCGCCCGGGCCACCGCCGGTGCCCGTCACCATCGCGCCCGCGATGGTCGCTTCGCTGCTGCTCGTCGTCGCCATGGTACGCGACTGGCGCACCGGGGGCCGCGTGCACCCGGTCTACATCACCGGCACGCTCGCGCTGCTGGCGGTGAAGGTGCTGAACTGGCCGATCAGCGAAACGGCGGCATGGCATTCATTCGCCGGCGGGATTCTCGCGCTGGCGCAGTAAAGCAGCTCACGTAACCGTCACCCTGAGGCGGCCGCTTTTTCAGCGGCCCTCGAAGGGCGACGGCCCGGCTGCATCGTGGCCGCTCATCCTTCGAGGCTCCCCATGGCGCGCGTTGCGCCCCATGGCTCGCGCCTCAGGATGACGGAACTGACTGAAGTGCTTTAGGCCCCCGCCTTGCACGTGATCCCGCCGTCAACCACGAGCTCGATCCCCGTCACATATTTCGCTTCGTCCGAGGCCAGGAACAGCGCTGCGTTGGCGACGTCGAAGGCGTCGCCCATGTGACCCATCGGCACTTGCGCATCGCGCGCGCGCCACATCGCTTCGACGTCGCCCTTGGCATAGCTGGCGGCGAGACCGGCGGAATGCTCCACCATCGGCGTCTTCATCAGGCCGGGCAGGATCGCGTTGACGCGGACATGGTGGCGCGCGAATTCGATCGCGGTGGTGCGCGTCATCTGGTTCATCGCCGCCTTTGAGGTGCCGTAGGTGACGTAGGAGATGCCCATGTGGCGGATCGAGGCGATCGAGGAGATGTTGATGATCGAGCCGCCGCCCTGTTTCACCATCAAAGGGATAACGTGCTTCATGGCGAAATAGGCGCTCTTGAGGTTGACGCTGAAGACGCGGTCCCAGCTCTCCTCGGTCACCTCGACGACGCTGCCCATCTCGGCGATGCCGACATTGTTGTCGAGCACGTCGATGCGGCCATAGGCCTTCAGGCACGCTGCGACCATCGCCTCGACCTCGCTCGCACGAGATACGTCAGCCGTGAAGGCAGTCGCCTTGCCACCTGCGCCGGTGATGATCTTCGCAGTCTCCTCGGCGGCTGCGCCGTTGCGATCGACGCAAAACACCTGCGCGCCCTCGCGTGCAAAGGTCACCGCGGTGGCCTTGCCGTTGCCCCAACCGGGTCCGATCGAGCCGGCGCCCACCACCATTGCAACCTTGCCCTTGAGCCGATCCATCGCGTTCCTCCCGTGTTGTTGTTCTTGCAGCCCGGATGGAGCGCAGCGCAATCCGGGGTCGCTTTCCCCAGATTGCGCTGCGCACCATCCGGGCTACGGATCTTTGCAGACGCTCATCTTTGTGACGTTAGCACCAATGGGATGACCGACAATCTCGGACAACGTCCGGCACTTGCCGTCATGGCATAGCCGCCATTCGCCAGCCGCGCCCGAATTGCCCAGCACGACCTCCGGCATCGGCGCCCGCGCGGGCCTCCACTGAAACCAGCCGTCGACCAGCCGCGCCTCGGGCGGCGGCTCCATGCCGGGGCCGGTGCCCTTCACGCGGGCCTGCACCAGTTCGAGCCCGGCGGGGGTGACGCGCCAGTCTTCCTGCCAGTCGACCTTCGCGATCGAATGCGTCCACACCAGCGTGAACGCGGACAGCGCCAGCGCCTTCACGCCTGAGGCTGTGACGAAGCAGAGGCTCACACCGCCTCGACCGGCGCCGGCGGACGCCGCCGCCACTGCCACAGCACGATTGCCGCGGCGAGCAGGAAGCCCGCGGTGTCGCTGAACGGGAAGTCGCCGAGCAGGCACAGCGCGCCAGCAAGCGCGACGACACGTTCGAGCAGCGTCAGCCGCGTGAACAAAAAGCCGATCGCGACCATGCCGAATAGGGCGATCGCCACCAGGGCCTTCAAGGCAGCCAATGCCACCGCGCCGTAGAAGCCGAGCTTGGCAGCCATGGGATCGCCGGCCTGCAGCATCAGCGCCGGCGAATAGACGAAGATGAAGGGGATGACGTAGCCGGCGAGCGCGATGCGCATCGCCTCCCAGCCGATCTTGTCCGGATTTTCCTTCGCGATCGGTGCTGCGGCTAACGCCGCCAACGCCACCGGCGGCGAGAGGTCGGCCATGATGCCGTAATAGAACGCGAACATGTGGCTCGCGATCAGCGGCACGCCGAGTTTCGCCAGCGCGGGCGCCGCGAGCGCTGCCGTGATGATGTAGGTCGGGATGGTCGGGATGCCGGTGCCGAGCAGGATCGACAGCAGCATGGTCATGATCAGCGCCAGGAACAGGCTCTTCTCGCCGAGGCCGATCACCCAGCCGCCGAAGATGGTGCCGACGCCGGTCTGCGACATCATGCCGATGATGACGCCGACGATGGCGCAGGCCATGCCGACGGTGATGGCGGATTTCGCGCTTTCGGCCAGCGCATCGCGGCAGGCGCGCAAGGCGGAAAATCCGCCACGCACGAACGCAGTGATCACGATCAATGCGACGACGACGCAGGCGACCGGCACGATCTGAAGGCCGTCGCGCGACAGCGCGGCAACGACGAGCGCGAGCCCGATCCAGAAGATGTAGCGGATCGCCATCGAAGACGCGCCCGTCGTGATGGCGGTGCCAAGGATCAGCCCCACCGTGAGCGCGAGGCCCATGCTACCGGCATAGAGTGGCGTAAAGCCTTCGAACAGCATGTAGACGAGGGCTGCGAGCGGCAACACGAGGTACCAACCCTTCACCAGCGCCTTCCAGGCGCTCGGGGTCTCCGACTTCTTCATGCCCGTGAGGCCGTGCTTGCCGGCTTCCAGATGCACCATCCAGAAGGCGGAGGCGAAATAGAGCATCGCGGGAATCGCGGCCGCTTTCACGACCTCCGAGTACTGGACACCGAGCGTCTCCGCCATGATGAAGGCAACCGCGCCCATCACCGGCGGCATGATCTGCCCGCCCATTGAGGCCGTCGCCTCGACGCCGGCCGCGAACGCGCGGCGATAGCCGAACCTGATCATCAGCGGAATGGTGAACTGGCCGACGGTGACGACGTTGGCAACGCCGGAGCCGGAGATCGTGCCCATCATGCCCGAGGCGAACACCGCGACCTTGGCCGGGCCGCCGCGGGTCCTGCCGAATAACCCAAGAGAAACGTCGGTGAAGAGCTGGATCATGCCGGCGCGCTCCAGGAACGAGCCGAAAAGGATGAAGAGGAAGATATAGGTCGCCGAGACGTAGATCGGCACGCCGTAAAAACCTTCGGTGCCGAACGACAGATGCGTGACGATCTGATCGAAATCATAGCCGCGATGGTTGAGCGGCGACGGCAGATACTGGCCGAAGAACCAGTAGACGAGGCAAGCGCCGCACATCAGCGGGAGCGCCGCGCCCATCAGCCGCCGGGTGCCCTCGAAAATCAGGATAGCGAGCAGCGTGCCGACCACGAGATCGAGGCGCGTCGGATCGCCGTCACGCGCGATGAGATCCGCATAGAAGATCCACTGATAGAGCCCGCACAGAAGGCCGGCGCCGCCAATCAGCCAGCCGATCGCGCGGCCGAAATCGCTTTTGGCGGTGAAGTTGCCGATCAGGCCGAAGGTGAGGAGAATGAGGAAACCGACATGGACGCCGCGCACCACCTGGCTCGGCAGATAGTTGAAGGCCGCGACATAAAGCTGGAAGGTCGCGAAGGCGATGCCGATCCAGTACGCAAGAGCGCCCCACCAGCCCGGGCCAAAGCCTTCCGGAAAACCGTGCTCGAAATTGTCGAACTCGACCTTGATGGGCGCTTCGCTGCCCTCTGCTTGCAACATCGATATGTCCCCGCGCCGATCGCCGTGGCGCTTATAACATTGCACAGCGCCTCCAGACCGTCATGCCCGGGCTTGTCCCGGGCATCCACGGACTTTCTCGCCTGCTCTTAGAACGTGGATGGCCGGGACAAGCCCGGCCATGACGTCCGATAACGAGAGCTGATTACTTGATCAGCCCTTTTTCCTTGTAATAGCGGATCGCGCCGGGGTGCAGCGGAACCGGGCTGCCGCTGGCGGCCGTCTCGAGCTTGATCTCCTTGCCGGCCGCATGCGCGTTGGCGAGCTCGGGCAGCGACTCGTAGACCAGTTTTGTCATCTGGTAGGCGAGATCGTCCGACACCGCCGAGCTGGTGACGAGATAGTTGACCACGGCCGCGGTTGGCACGTCCTTGTCCTGCCCGGTGTAAGTATTTGCGGGAATGGTTGCCGCGATGAACGGCAGGCCGATCTTGTCGACGGTCTCCTTCGGCACCGACACCACAACGATCGGGCTCGAGGTCGACAGATCCTTCAGCGAGGCCACGCCGAGGCCTGCCGATTGCAGGGTCGCGCCGAGCTGGCGGTTTTTCATGAGATCGACGGATTCGGCAAACGGCAGATACTCGACCTTGCCGAGATCCTTGTAGCTCATGCCGGCCGCCGCCAGGATCGCACGCGAATTCAGCTCCGTGCCCGATTTCGGCGCGCCGACCGACAGGCTCTTGCCCTTAAGGTCCGCCAACGTCTTGATGCCGCTCTCGGCGGTCGCGACGATCTGGATGTAGTTCGGATAGATCGCGCCGATCGTGCGCAGCTTGTCGAGCTTGGTCTTGAAGCCCGCCTCCTCTTCGCCGTCCCAAGCCGCTTTCAGCGAGTCGCCCAGCGTGAACGCCAGCTCGCCGCGCCCTTGTTGGAGCAGGATCAGATTCTCGACTGACGCCTTGGTGGCCTGCACCTGCGTCTTCACGTTCGGAATCTTGTCGCCGTAGATCTTCCCGATCGCGACCCCGAGCGGATAGTAGACGCCGGAGGTGCCGCCGGTCAGCACGTTGATGAAGGATTGCGCCTGCGCGCAAGGCGCCGAGGCCGCCAGCGTAAGAGCCGCGGCCACGCCGAAAATCGTCCTTTTCATGATCTTTTCACTCCCCAAACCGGCCGGGAAGTTGGCCGGATGAAGGGTGCGGGTCAACCCATCCAAAAGTCAAAACAGGACTGCGGTAAATGGCTGTCCTGGCTCGATTTT
Source organism: Bradyrhizobium sp. Ken51 (assembly GCF_055807435.1). Lineage (NCBI taxonomy): Bacteria > Pseudomonadati > Pseudomonadota > Alphaproteobacteria > Hyphomicrobiales > Nitrobacteraceae > Bradyrhizobium > Bradyrhizobium sp. Ken51. Next base: position 409,212 of record NZ_JBVVPB010000003.1, read on the forward strand.
TGGGGAACCCGCGGGTGCGGCGAGGTGGCGCAGCCAGGTCGGGTCAGCCCCTCACTGGAAGGTCATATCCAGGCATTTGGAGATGTCGGAGCCGAGGCCGGAGGAGATGATGATGCAGCCGCGGACTTTCTGCGCGCCGACGTCGGCGGCCCAGACCGAGTAGCCGCCGGGGCCGAAGAAGGAATTGGTGTTCGGCGGCTCGGTCTCGGTGGCGTCGAAATCGTAATGGCCGTCGGTCTCGAAGATGCGCGGCTTCTTGGTGCAGGCGCCGTCGGTCTGGACGTTGATGACTTCCTTGTTGTCGCGGGTCAGCGCGAGCGAGACCTGGCAGCGGAAATATTCCGAGGTCTTGGTGTTGAAGAGATAAGTGTAGGACTTGCAGGTCGCGGTATTCAGCTTGCCCGGGGCCAGGCCGCGGCTGCACGAAATCCTCTGGTTGTGGCTGAGCTGGTAATCGTCGGCCCGGGCGGCCGGCGTGAGCGCCGTCAGCAACAGGCCGGCGGCCCAGCAAGCTTTAATGACGAGGTTCATTCGAATCATCCCCTACCCAATGTTTTTGTCGAATTGCGTTCTAGACGGAAAGCGGAACATAGTCGCGCGGGGACGAAGGGAAAATCACAAACTGCTCGGCAAGACGTGATGCGCTGCGGCGCTTTCGCAAATTGACCTGGAAACGCCGTTCGTGATTTGTTCAAGCCGGGAGCCTCGATGGGGAGGATAGGGTGATGGCATTTTCGACAAGGATTTTTTTGGTGACGGCCGTGCTCGGCGCGTTCGCTACACCCGCATTGGCGCAGACCGCTGCAACACCTTGGGAGCTCAAGCCCGACACCGGCTACGCCTATGACAAGGACGGCAAGACCCTTTCCTATAAGATGGGCACCAGCAATGCCGGCGAACTCCTGAAAGGCGCCAAGAAGGTGCCGAAGGGCACGCTGTTCTTCCTCGGCCACAACGGTCAGCTCTACATGCGCAGCGGCCCGTACCTGGAAGGCGACGGCAAGTTCAAGTTCGGGTCGGATCAGTAGGGCGGGTCGCGGCGACGCCACGCATTGCTGTCGTCCCGGCGAAGGCCGGGACCCATACCGCGTGATCCCTCGATTGCGGACGGTCGCAGTACCGAACGACTGTCCTCCCAAACCACGCCCTGTGGTGATGGGTCCCGGCCTTCGCCGGGACGACGCCGTCTAAAACGCCCCCGCCAGCTCCCGCGCGCCGGCGTTGTTGCTGTTGCTGTCCATCCTCGTATCCGTCACCGCCAGCAGCTTCGCCACCGTGTTGTGGCGGATCGCGACCGGGTTGCGCTCGTAGCCGCCGCGCTGGAAGAAGTTCGAGGTCGGCACCTGCTCGCGCATGGCCTGCGGCATCGTCACCATGTCGAGGCCGGTGCCGTCGCCGGTGAGGTTCATCATCTCGAGTTCGGCCGCGCTGAGCGGGCGGCTATAGCCCTTGGCGCGCGCGAACAGCACCGAGGTGAGCAGCTTGTGGGTCTGCAGCATCGGCCCGATATCGATGTCGAGCACCATGGCATGCATGGCCCAGCCCTGCGCGGTATTGCCGATCTTCTCGTGCTCCGACCAGGTATCGGGCACCGACTTGGCGTGCGCCACCATTTTTTTAAGAACGGTGAGCTTGTGCTCGAGCGACTGGCGCGCCGGGCCCGAGGTCCTCGCCACCTTATCAGAGAGCGCGCGGATGAATTCATGGCCTTGCTCGGCCAGCAGCTCGACGCTGTTGGTCGTCAGCAGCTGGTTGTAGCCTATCGCGGTCGAAATGGCGCGCTTGCCGCCATGCTCGATTCCCGCCTGCACGTCGTAACTTCCGGTGCCGCCGGTCTCGAACGCATAGACCCGCACCGCCTGCTCGCGCGTCAGCCCCGAGGCCAGCGCGTAGCGTGCATAGACGCGCTTGAATTCGACTTCGCTGGCCGGCCGCTGCGGCGTGAACTGATAGAGTTCCTGCGCCGCGCGCAGCAGATCGGCGACCACGGGGATCGGCTTTTTCGTCGGGCGGTCCGGGGTTTCCTCCGGCTCCGGATTCACCGGCCGTTTCGGCCCGTTATAAAGCGACGGATGCTCCAGCACGTAGTCGTCGAGCGTGACCTGCTGACCGTTGCGCCGCTTGGCGTTGCGACCTTTCCGCTTCTCGGAGATCTGGCTCCAATAGGCGCCGGCTTCCTCGTCGAAGGCCGCGCGCGCCGCCTGATACTCCTGCAGCTTGCGGCGATATTCGAGCACGGCGGGCGACACGCCGCCTTGCGCGAAAAACTGCGACAACAGTTGGGCTTTGGCATTGCGGACGGCTGGCGGCAGCGCGTCGGATTCGCCGCCGCGCGCGGCAGGCGCGAGCAGGACGAGCGCGAGTGGAACCAGTCTCACGGCATTTCGAATCGATCGATGCATGCTGCCCTCTTAGCAGGCATCCGGTAACCGTCACGTTAACACGCCGTTTACCTCTTTTTCGCCCCTCGCATCATTTCCAGGCGAACACCGGCTGCTCCAGCTCGGTGACGCGGGTGTGCCGTCCTGCCACCACTTCGCGGAACTGGTAGATCAGGGCCGCCGTCGGTGCGTGGATCAAGCTCGACTGATGATGGAAGCGGATCACACGGCGCGTGCTCTCGGGGATCGCGACGAAATCGAACGCATCTTCGCGCTCGACCGCCCCAAGCGCGATGCGATGGACGGACGCGACCTCGTCCGGGTTTGGTTTGATCGCGGCACTATCGGCGGCCCAAACCACGACCGGCGTGATCAGATAGCCGGAGCGGGTCGGATAATCGTCGAGCGTGCCGAGCACCTCCGCGCCGGTGAGGCGCAGGCCAAGCTCCTCGTCAAGTTCGCGCAGCGCCGCCTCGACCGGCGTCTCGCCGGCATCGCAGCGTCCGCCGGGCAGAGCCCATTGACCACGATGGGCGCGCAGATGCGATGCGCGCAGCGTGAGCAGCAACGCCGTGTCATCGCCCTCGCTGGCCGCGGTCAGCGCAATCACCACCGCAGCACGCTTCAACGCCGCCGGCTGCTCGTCCTCCGGCAGTCGCGTGAAGGCCGCACAGGCAGCCGCGATATTCCGCCGTGTGGCATCGTCGAACGGTCTCATGATGCTTGACTACACCACGTCCGGCCCCGATGAAATGAGTTCGCAAGACCCGCTCGGGAATGGACGACGACATGACCAACAAAGCCGCCGCACGGCTGAAAGCAGACGGCTGGACCATCCTGGAGACCACGGGCTTCATGCATCTGATCGGCCCTCTGTGGGAGCGCAAGGTCGACGGCCAACACGAATTCGCGCTGGCGACAGAAGACAAGCATCACAATCGACGCGGCATGGTCCAGGGCGGCGTGATGATGACGTTCGCGGACCGTACCTGCGGCATGACCGCCCGTTACGTCTCCGGCAAAGAGTTCATGGCAACGGTGCAGCTCGACACCCATTTCGTCGAAGCCGGCCAGATCGGCGATGTCCTGATCTCCCGCCCGCGCGTGGTGCGCGCGACGCGCAGCCTGATCTTCATGAGCACGGAGGTCAGCGTGGACGGCCGTTGCGTGGTGATGGCCAATGGTGTGTTCAAGATTTTGAAGGGGCCGGGGTAGGGTCCACTGTCGTCCTGGCGAAAGCCAGGACCCATTACCCCAGGGAGACGTCGTGCCGCGAGCAGCTCACCGCGAATCTTCGTCAAATCTCCTCTCGGGGTAATGGGTCCTGGATCGGCGCTCCGCTTGTCCAGGTCGACGTTGACGAGCGACGTGCTCCCAAGCTCGTCATTGCGAGCGCAGCGAAGCAATCCAGAATCTTTCCGTATACGCATTTCTGGATTGCTTCGCTGCGCTCGCAATGACAGCACTGGGCCGCTATGCTGATGCCACAAGAAGCAGCAAGGACGCGCCCTATGCAATATCGCCAGCTCGGCCGCAGCGGCCTGAAAGTATCGCCGATCTGTCTGGGCACCATGATGTTCGGCGGGCCGACCGATGAGGCGGCATCGAAGCGGATCATCGCGAAGGCGCATGAGGCCGGGATCAATTTCATCGACACCGCGGATGCCTATTCGAAGGGCGCATCCGAAGAGGTCGTGGGACGCGCGATCGGCAACAACCGTCACGCCTGGGTGCTCGCCACCAAACTTGCGAACCCGATGGGCACCGATCCCAACCGTGTCGGCCTGTCGCGGCGCTGGGTATTGCAGGCAGCGGATGAGAGCCTCAAGCGGCTCGGCACCGATCACATCGACATCTATTATTTGCACAAGGAAGACCACACGACTCCGCTGGAGGAGACGGTGCGCGCGATGGGCGATCTGATCCGCGCCGGCAAGGTGCGCTATTTCGGCGTCTCCAACTACCGCGCCTGGCGTGTCGCCGAAATCTGCAACATCTGCGACCGGCTCGGCATCGACCGGCCCGCGGTGAGCCAGCCCTATTACAACGCCATGAACCGCATGCCCGAGGTCGAGCACTTTCCGGCCTGCTCCTATTACGGCCTCGGCATCGTGCCCTATAGCCCGCTGGCGCGCGGCGTGCTGACGGGCAAATACAAGCCCGACGCAGCTCCTGATAAGGAGTCGCGCGCAGGCCGTAACGACACCCGCATGATGCAGACCGAATGGCGGCCGGAATCGCTCCAACTGGCGCAGGAGATCAAGGCTCACGCCGAGAAAAAGGGCATCACCGCCGGCCAGTTCGCGGTCGCCTGGGTGCTGAACTCCGCCTTTGTCTCCTCGATCGTTGCCGGTCCGCGCACCGAGGAGCAATGGGACGGCTACACCGGCGCGCTCGACTATCGCTTCACTGCGGAGGACGAGGCGCTGATCGACAGACTGGTCGTGCCAGGTCATCCGTCGACGCCGGGCTACAACGACCCGGCCTATCCGATCGAAGGACGTCGCGCGCGGACGGCTTGAGACGGAGACACGAATGGCCCTCGAAGATCGCTACGGCCTACCGATCACTACCTCTTCGCCCGAGGCGGCATCCGCTTATCGCGAGGGCGTTGACCTCATGCTCTCGGGCTGGACCGGCACGGCGGAGATGCTGGAGCGCGCGATTGCGGCCGATCCGGATTTTGCGCTGGCCCATATCGCCCGCGCCCGCCTGCATGGCTTCTATCAGCAAGGCGATCTGGCACGGCAGAAGGCGGCCCTCGCGCGCGAGCTCGTGGTGACACGCGGCACGGAACGCGAGCGTTCGCATGTCGAGACGCTGGCGCTCGCAATCGAGGGCCGGCTGCCCGAGGCAATCGCGGCGACGATGAAGCACGTCCAGGCGTGGCCGCGCGATGCATTGGTGCTGTCGCTGCCGCTCGGCGCGTTCGGCCTGTTCGCGTTTTCCGGCATGGCCGATCACGACCGCGCGCGGCAAGAGCTGTGCGAGCGCGTCGCGCATCACTATGGCGAGGATTGGTGGTTCCTCACCATGTACGGCTGGGCAACGACCGAGAACGGCAATGTCGGTCGCGGCCGCGGCGTCACCGAGCGCGGCTTCGACCTGCGCCGGCAGAATGCCCATGCCGCGCACGCCGTGCTGCATGCGATGTTCGAGGACGGTTCGATCGAAGCGGCTGACCGGCTCGTCGACGACTGGATCCCCAGTTACGACCGCGCCGGCATCTTGCACGGCCACATCCGCTGGCATCAGGCGCTCGGCGCACTGGAGCATGGCGATGCCGCGCGGGCGCTCGCGATCTATGCCGATGTGCTGCAGCCGAAGGCGACACAGGCGCCGCCGCTGAATGCCGTCACCGACAGCGCGTCACTGCTCTGGCGCCTTTCGGCTTACGGCCACGCCGTGCCGGGAGCGCTCTGGGTCGAAGGCGATGCCACCGCGCAAAAGCTGTTTCCGAAATCGAGCCTGCCCTTCGCCGATATCCACATGGCGCTGTTCGCGGCAGCGACGCAAAATAGCGAGGCACTCGCCACACGTCTTGCCGCGATCGAGCAGCGGCTCGCCGATGGCAAGCTTCCGGCCGGTCCCGTGGTGCCCGCGGTCTGCCGCGCGCTGGCAGCCTTTGCGGACGAGGATTACGCGGCATGCGTGCAAATGCTCGCGCCGGTTCTCGGTGAGGTCGTGCGCGTCGGCGGCAGCCACGCCCAGCGCGAGTTGATCGAGGACACTTTTGTCGTTGCCCTCATGCGCGGCGGCGACCTGCGGCGCGCCCGCGCGCTGCTCGACGCGCGCCTGCACCGCCGTCCCTCCCTGCGCGATACGCGCTGGCGGGCGACGATGGGCTAGCTCCGCCACGAAAAAAACACCGGCCGGGCGGCAATTGCCGGTCGGGAATAGGTTGGGCGATATGGACGAATCGCAGTTGGGGGGTGGCGCGGTGGTATTTCAGACGGATTCGGCAGAACAAACGGGATCGCAACCAATTTGCGGTTCGCTGGTTATCGGACGGAACTTTTCCGGGGTTCCTTGGCACGTGAGCCTTCCGATGCGCCTCTGCCGACCAGTCTTCACCGCCGCCCTCATGGCCTTGGCAAGCCCTTGTTTTGCCGAGTCTTCCTTGTCGATTCCCGTCAACAACCCTCAGGCCCCAAACGCTTACGTCGACCTGCTGGCGCTGATGTCCGGCCACTGCAAGACGCTGAAGGTCGCCGGGCGTACCTTCGCCTGCAAGACGGTCGCCTACGCCCATGGTGACAAGGGCCGGGTCAATTTCGCGGTCGCGGTCGACGATCCCGCCGATGACAATCACGTCGTGTCGTTCTCCGGCGAGAACGGCAAGCGCGCCGACGACAACTCCTACGAGCTGCCGATCGACCGCATGCTGCTCAATTCCAAGGACCGCCCCAAGGTCGACGGCCTGCCGGTGCCGGCCGAGCAGACCTCCACCGGCCTCTGCCGCCAGACCGGCAATTTCGCCGCCAAGAAGGTGACTGACGTCACCTGCTCTGCCACCGACAGCGAGGGCCGCAGCTACGAACTGCTGTTCGTTTCCGACGGCACGCCCGTGAGCGTGCGTCGTATCAGGCAGTCGGCGCCGTCGATCCAGGATCCGTTCAAGTAGCGACCCTTCTTCGCTCTGGAGGCGGGCGAGGCGAACTGCCGCCTGCGCGGCACAGCCGGATCAAATCCTTTCGTTGAAACTTCGGAACCGGCAGGTATGCTCGGATGCGTCCTCATTGAGGAGGCGCCCGTTGCAGACACAGGCAGGCACAGAGTCCAGCAATGCGGATGGTCATAGCGATCAAGCGGCTCCTGATCGTCTGCCTGTTCGCAACCCTGGCACATGATTGCCCTGCAGCCGACGGTCCGGGGCAGCGCTCGATCCTGGTGCTGGAAGACGCCGACTTTCGTTCGCCGTTCTATTCGGAGATTTTTGCCGGTATCCGCACCGCGGCGAAGGAAAATGGACAGATCCATACCGTGATCTACGGCGAAAGCCTGGATCTCGCCCGTTTCCCGGGACCGGACTACGAGGAGAGCCTGCTCGGTCATCTCAAGACCAAATACGCGCACCGGTCGATTGACGTCATCGTCTCGATCGGCGTCGCGTCGGCGAGATTTCTTCAGGGGCACAAGCACGACATCTGGCCCGCCGCACCCGTGGTTTACGGCTTCGTGCCCGATCTGCCCGAGACGCGCGCACTGTTCCTGCCCGGCACGACCGCAATCTTTGCCAAGGTGTCTCCGGCGCAGATACTGACTGCGGCACGCGCGGTCGTTCCCGACTTGACCGGCGTCGTTCTCGTTGGCGATGCATGGAAAAATCCGCTGATATATGGCCACTGGAAACAGGAATTCGCGACCACGATGCCGGATCTCAAGATTATCGATCTGTCCGGCATCGTGCTGCGGGAGGTGCGCGAACGGGTCGGCTCCTTGCCCCCCGGCTCTGCAATTCTGACCTCGGCGATGTATTCCGACGGCGAAGGCACCCACTATTTGCCGGCCGCGGCGCTTGCGCGTGTCGCCGAGCGCGCGAACCGCCCGATCATCATCACCTCCGATACATTTCTCGGGCGGACGGGAGTTGGCGGCTTCCTGCTGCTGCCCGAAACCATCGGACAGGAAGCCGGCCAATTGGCAATGCGGATTCTCGGCGGCGAATCGCCGTCGAGCATCCCGCCCGTTGCCGGGGACAACGTGAAGCCGATCTTCGACTGGCGGCAGCTCAAGCTCTGGAATGTGGACGAAGCCCATCTGCCTCCGGGCAGCGAGGTGCGTTTCCGAGAACCGAGCTTCTGGGAGCAGTATTACTGGCGCGTCATGATCAGTGTCGGCGCGTTGCTGGTGCAGACGACGATGATCGCCATCCTCCTGCGCGAGCGCAGACTGCGATTCCTGGCGGAGATCGAGACACGCCAGCGCATGTCGGAGCTAGCCCACATGAATCGCCTTGCGACCGCGGGCGAGATGTCTGCCACGATCGCGCATGAGCTGAGCCAGCCGCTCGCCGCCATTCTGATCAATGCTGAGACCGCCGAGCAGGTGCTGCAGACACCGGCACCTGACCTCGGCGTGATCAAGGACATACTGGGTGACATTCGCCGAGACGATATGCGCGCCAACGAGATCGTCGTTCAGGTGCGCTCATTTCTGAAGAAGGCCCGCACAGAGCGGCGCGAGCTCGATCTCAACGCGACGGTCGGCGAGGTGTTTCGATTCCTTTCCGTACAGGCCCTGACCTACGACGTTGCGCTCGCGACGGATCGATCGTCCTCGGATATCCGCGTAACTGCCGACAAAGGGCAGCTCCAGCAGGCTATTCTGAATCTGGTCATGAATGCCATCGAAGCGGTGACCGATCTGCCGGAGGATCGGCGACGCATCGTCGGTCGAACCAGCCTTGCGAACAATCAGGCCATGATCTCGATCGCAGATGCCGGCGACGGCATCCGCACAGAAAAGATAACCGAAATCTTCAAGCCGTTTTTCACAACCAAGACGCAGGGGATGGGCATCGGCCTCTCGATCACGCGCACCATCATCGAGGCACATGGCGGGCGCATCTGGGCCGAGAACGCCCCGACAGGAGGCGCCGTCTTTCATATCAGCCTGCCACTGGCTGTGGCGCGATCGTGAGTCGGGGCGTTCTTCCGCCAGACGTCAGCCATCAGTCGGCGCCGTCGATCCAGGATCCGTTCAAGTAGCTCCACCCGTCACGTGAACGCCTTTTCCAGCGTCGCGAAGATCACCGCGAGCGATTTGTCGTGCCGCGTCACCGGCGGCACCGGGCGATCAATCTTCATCAGCTGATAGACCGCCATTTGGGCCGCGCGCACCGAATATTCGACGGTGAACACGACGTCATCGGGGATTTCGACGAACTGGCTGACGAAGGCGAGATTGACGGATTTCCTCGGCACCGGCAGCGGCCGGTCGGTCACGGTGCGCGGCATGAACATGCTGGTGATGTAGGGCATGCGGCAGGGAACGCAGATCGCATCCTCGAACACGCCAGGGTCGAAATTCAGGTGACCGCAAAGCTCCTTCAGGAGGTCGGCGCCGCCGCAATCGGACATCGGCTTGGCCACGAAATTGCCGACGCGGTCGGGATGCAGCGCATAGCCCCAGAACACCTGCACGTTCTTCGGCTGTCCGGCGAAATGCGGCTGGTGATACAGCACCACCGACATCAGCCAGTTGGAATCCTTGAACGTGACGAGGCCGCCGGTGCCGGCCTTGTTGCCGGAGAACGCCTCCATCTTGTCGAAGAAGCGCGGATCGCGGCAGGTGACAGTGAATGACAGCCAATAGGATTCCGGGATCGACGCGTTGAACGCGGATGGCTTGCCGAATTCGGGACGTCCGTCCGCGATTTTCTCCCACAGCGCCCAACCCTGGCTGTCGGACCTGGTCAGGCGCGGAGCCGGCTCGGTCATCGAGCCCAGGCTCGAGGCGTCCGTCATCGAGCCGTTCTGAAAGAACACGAGGTCGCCGTCCTCGAGCCGGACATTGGTGGTGCGGCCGTCGCGGTCGAGGACGAGCTGGCGCACCCGCAAGCGTCCGTCCTCGCTCTCGATCGCCATGTCGGTGACGGCGGTGCCGCGCACGAATTGCACGCCCTGCCCCTTGAGCCAGCCGGCAAGCGGCCGCACGATCGTGTCATACTGGTTGTAGACGGTGCGCTTGACGCCGGCGAGAGTCTCGATGCGCGGGAATTCGTTCATAAAGCGATGCAGATAGCGCTTCAGCTCGACCGCGCTGTGCCAGGGCTGGAAGGCGAAAGTGGTCTGCCACATGTACCAGAAATTGGACTCGAAGAATTTGGGCGACAGCCAGTCGGTGATGCGGCTGTTTCCCAGCGTCTCCTCCGAGGCCTCCGTGAGCCGCAGCAGCTCGAGCCGGTCGCGCGCGGAAAATCCCATATGCGAGACGTCGAGCTTGAAGCGGTTGCGATCGACCAGGCGCGCCCGCGAATGCACGGGGTTCTCGGTGTTGAACGCGACGGTTTCCTCGCGCACGCTGAGGCCGGGATGTTCGAGCGAGGGAATGCTCGATAGCAGGTCCCAGGTGCATTCGTAGTGATCGGTGGTGAGCATGCGCCCGCCGCGCAGCGAATAAGCGCCGTTCGCGAGCAGCGCGCCGTCGAGGCTGCCGCCGACCAGCGGCTGCGCCTCGTAGATCACGATGTCCCGCCCCGGCAGCTGCGCGTCACGAACGAGGAACGCCGCGCCCGCGAGCGATCCAATGCCGCCACCGATGAAATACGCCTTCATGTCCTGCCTCGATCTGCAATTTCGAATTTTCGCGGCGACATTGCATGGGGAGACACTGGCCTGAGTTGCGCTGGATCAAGCGCAACGCGCATGAGGATCACGTTGAGTTGAGCGATCGACTGATCAACCCCGGCAGCGCGACTCTCGTGTCCCGGACGCGCTGCAATGCTCTCGGCGTGCTGCGCAGAGCAGGGATCCAGAGCAGGGACCCCCATGCCGCACAAGATCCCGCTGGAGACATGGGCCCCGGCTCTGTAGCGCACCGTCGAAGAGACGCTGCGCTGCGTCCGGGGCACGAGGCGTCGCGAAACGAGGGAAGATTGGCATTGCGTGTTGTCACTATCGACTCGCATAGTCGGCGCAGTAAGCAAATCTGCAGGTAAGTCTGAAAGCCACCCCTCATGTCCCTCGCCCTTCCCGCCCTCATCGTCGTCGACGTCCAGCGTGCGTTCGACGAATGGGAGGCGGCGGGCAAGCAGCGCAACAATCCGGAGGCGGTGGCGCGTATTGCCGATCTCCTGGCGGCCTTCCGAACGAGCGGCGCGCCGATCTTCCACATTCGTCATGAGGGCACCAAGCCGTCCTCCTCATTTCTGCCGACGAGCTCCGGCTATGCCGTCAAGGACGAGGCGCGCGAGCGGCCGGGCGAGATCGTGATCGTCAAGCGCGTCAACAGCGCCTTCATCGGCACCGATCTGGAAAAGCGCCTGCGCGCGGGCGACATCGGCACGCTCGTCATCTGCGGAGCCACCACCAATCGTTGCGTCGAGACGACGACGCGGATGGCCGGCAATCTCGGCTTCGACGCACAGCTGGTGCGCGACGCGACCTGGACGTTCGAGCGGGTCGGGCCGGATGGCGACAGGCATTCTGCCGAGGAGATCCATGCGATGACGCTGTCGAACCTGAACGGCGAATTCGCGCGCATCGTCACCACCGATGACGTGATTGCGTCATTCGCGGCAGAGTGATGGCAGCGTTGCGATCGAAGCCCGTGATGCGACAATAAATCTCACGACACACACGGAGCCGCGCGAATCGGACGCCAATGAAACTGCGTCGTTTCGACGCCCGCACTGGCCGGAACGCACCTGACGACCATGTGTTGTCACACGACATTCAACTGGAGTGATGACATGAAGTATCTCATTGTCGCGATAGCCGTCGGTGCTGCGGCGCTTGCCGGAGGATCGGCGGCGAACGCGGCCAATTATTCAAGCGCGAAACAGAACGCGCCAGCCGCCCAGTCAACCGATATCAGCGCGCAGCACAGGCACCACCATCATGGCCATCGCCATCACTGGCGCCCTCACCACCATCACGGATTTCATCGTCCGCACTACCGGAGCTACGGCTATTATCCTCGGCACCACGGATATTACGGCGGCGGACCGTACGGATATTACGGCGGCGGCGGACCCAGCGTGACGTTCGGCTTCGGCGGCAGTCGCTGGTAAGACGGTCGCCCGAAAGGCAGCAATACGAAAGGCCCGCGAAATGCGGGCCTTTTTGCTCGTCAGCCTATCCCCGCAAGATCATCTCCGCCGTCTGCTGACCGCTCGCCAGCGCCGCCTCGACCGTGCCCATGTCGGCTCCGCGATAAAGCGCCTCGCCGGAGAACAGCACCGGTCCATCGCCGCGAGCTAGGATCGTTTGCGCCTCGCGTGTTCGCGGCGTCGCCCAGGAATAGGCGCCGCGCGCGTAGGGATCGTGCGCCCAGTTTGTCGCAGCGGCCGCAGTGAGCTCGCGCGCGAGGTCCTCGCGCGACAGGGCGAAGACAGCAGCAAGCGAATCGAGCCCCACATCGATCAGCGCTTGCGGGTCGAGGTGCGCCAGCGCTGCCGTGAGCGGGCCGCCGAACCATCCGGTAAGCACGGGATGCCGGTCCGGGTATTGCGTCCACCACACCGGGATGAGCTGGTCGGACAAAAGGAAGCTCATGTCCGCGAGCTCTTCCTTGCGCTCGCGCCACCATGGCCGCCTGAAGCGCAGCAGTATCTTGATCACGTTACCGAAGCCGATGTCGTCGGCCGCCGCCGCCTTGGCGCGCGCGCGGCCCGGCAGCCCGATCTCGCGCAGCAACGGCAACGGAACAGTGAGGATCACGCGATCACAGCCATGCACGTCGCCGCCGACACAGCGAACGGCGATCGCGCCGCCCTCCTCCTCGATCGCCGACACCGCGCAGCCGAAGCGAAAAATCACGCCAAGCTTGCGGCACTGGGCCGTCAGGAAGTCGATCATGGCTCCATAGCCGCCCCGGACCCGCGCCTGGGGTGAGTGCCCGCCAGCCATCCATTCCTCGCGCAGCGCCAGCGTGGAGACGCGCTCGGGGTCGGCCGCATCGTAGCCCTCGACCATTCGCTCGATCGAATGGCGCAGCCGCGCATGCTGATCCCCAGCAAAATGCCGGCGCAGGAATTCGGCGACGGTGAGGTCGTCGTTCAATTCCCGAACCACGGCGTGCAGCTCGGCCTCATGCGCATCGTGGCGATCCTCGCGCATGATGTCAGCGCCATCAAAGCTCCACCGCTCGCCTTCGATCTCTTGAAGAACCAGTCCGGCCTCACGCAGCAACGCGCGGGTCACCGGCGCCTTGCCGTGGACGAATTCGGCGCCGCCATCGGCGGGGTAGCCGAACTCCGAAGCAGGCAGCGGGTGGATGCGGCCGCCGCAGCGCTCGCGCGCCTCCAGGATCGTCACTGTCCTCCCGGCGCGCGCCAGCTCGCGAGCCGCAATCAGGCCGGCCGCGCCGGCACCGACGATGACGATATGCTCTGACGTTGCGGACATCTCGGCGCTGTTACTTGCCCACGGCCTGCGGATCGTTCCGGATCAGATAGCGCAGCAGCAGGACGCCGCCGCCGAGATCCCGCGTGCTCTCCAGCGTCATCGCGGTCAGCGGTGCACGCCGATCCCCGTCAGCGCCCGTGGAATCGAACACGAAGGGCGCGCCGTTGGCGCCGTCGATCGCGGGACTGAGGATCAGGTTGAACTCGTCGATCAGGCCGGCGCGCAGGAACGCGCCGTTGGCGACGCCACCGCCCTCCACCAGCAGGCGCTTCACGCCGAGCTCGCGGTTGAGAATGTCTACCGTCAGCGCGAGGTCGATCTCAGACTTGCCGGCAAAGATATAGGATACGCCCTCGCCGCGGAGCCCGGCGAGATGCGAATCGGAGACGCTCTCGGTCAGCACGACGACGATCTGATCGCCGCCGATATCGGAGCGGCCCCAGCCGATCTTGCCCTGCGCATCGAGCACGACGCCATAGGTTTTCGCGTCGCGTCGCGCGAACCAGTTTTCGCGCGGAAATTTCGCGTCTACCGTGGGATAAGGCTTGCCCTTGGCGAACTCCGAGCCGGTGACGCGGCCGATCACCCAGGCATCGCCGCCGAGCTCGTCATGGATCTTCTCGAACCAGTCCGTCCCTGCCCCCTGCGGGCGCCAGCGGCTCGGATGCGTGCGGCCGTCCAGACTCGAATGCATCAGACAGATGACGTAAGGCTTCATGCGCATCTCCAGGCCGCGCTCAGGCTGCCGGCTCACTGCCCTTCTCATTTCCCTTGGCGCGATCGTTCACGATCACCGCGAGGGGATTGAGCTTTGGCGGCGCGACGAGTTTGAGCGTGTTGGTGTCGCGGTGGTTGAACGGCGCGCCGCGCACGAACAACTCGGTCTGGATCAGATAGGTCCAACTGCCCTCGTCGTTGAAGGTGATGTCGCAGCGGTAAGCATCGGTGCGGAACGCTTGTTCCAGAAAATCAGTCGAGCAGATCCCGTAAGCGGTGTCGCCGCGCTTTGCGGTGACGGAGATCTCTTTGTCGTCCGGCCCGGCCTTGCCCGACGCCAGCAGCACCTGCCCGCGCGGGATCGCCAGCGTCTGCATGATCAGCCCGGTCTTGGGCTCCCACAACCAGTAGCCGACCTGGTCGTGGAAGGTGATGTCTTCCTCGGGCGTGTTGATGTGGATGTGATAGCGCAACCCATAGAGCAGCTGCGGCCCGTTGGCCTGGGGATCGATCGGGTCCATCCGGATGCGCTCGATGAAGGTCCGCCGCTCCGGTCCCTCCGCCTTCGGATTGATGTCGATCCCCTTGTCGGCCTGCCAGACGCCGGCCAGACGGCGGAGCGGGCCCAGATTGGCAAGGCCGTCGGGCGAGACGTCCTCAGGTTCGGTGAAGATATCGGCGGGAAGGGGGAGCATGGGTGTCCTCGCGTCGTTGCGAGGCAGCAATAGCATGAGAGCGCGGGCGTGGCTCGTTCTCAAGCCTCACAATCGGGAATGGACATAGGCGCCACGCGCAGACGATCCGCGAAGCGGAGCCGAACCGACTTGGTTCGGCCCGGTCGCAAAGACGTCTAGTGGCGGTGGTCGCGGACGATGGACGTCGCGTTCAGGGTTGTCACGACGTTCGCCAATGCGGTCGCTGCGAGAGCCACGAGGATGTCGTTGCGCATGTCACGATCCATCATGATGCGGCTGCGTCCGGCTGACGGCCGCCGCAGCCGCGAGTGGTAGGTCGGTTGCGCTTTCGCCGTGCCGCTGAAGCCGCACAGCAGCAATCCAATCGAGAGGACCGCGACAGCAGGACGCGCAACGAAGCGTGACGACAACGTCATGACCATGTCCTCCCAGATGTGAGCAGGGCGATTGCATATGAAGAACGATATGGCTGGAAGCCCGCCTGCGGCCGGCGTTCAGGATGACGGATGATGGGGCCCGCCGCCCCGGCAAGGCCTGGAACCAACCCGATCAGCGTTCGTTAAACTCTCGTCCGCGCCAGAACGATTGGCTGAAAGGATCATGTCCCACCCGCCGTATTCCGGCTGAGACCCCGTTTTGGTATCGATGACATCGCGGTCCCCCTCCTCGTCTCGTATCTGGCCCCTGTTCGCTCTCAACTTCTTCATGGCCGACATGCAGTCGGGCATCGGCCCTTTCGTCGGCGTCTTCCTCCAGGAGCGCGGCTGGGCGACCGGGCTGATCGGCACCGCCATGACGATCGGCAATGTCGCGGGCATGCTGGTCACGACGCCGATCGGCGGCTTCATCGACGCCAGCCGCAACAAGCGCATGTGGGTCGTCATTCCCGGCATCTGCGTGGTGCTCGCGTCCGCTATCATCCTGGTCTCGCAGAATTTCTGGGCGGTGACGTTCTCGCAGGTCGCACAATCGCTGGCGAGCGCCGCGATCGTGCCGGCGGTAACCGGCATCACGCTCGGCATTGCCAAGCAGAAGGGCTTCAACGCGCTCAACGGCCGCAACCAGGCGTTCAACCATGCCGGCAACATGGTCGGCGCCGCGCTGTCGGGCTATCTCGGTTACAAGTTCGGCTATGTCTCGGTGTTCGTGCTGGCGGCTGTGTTCGGCGCCATCGCGATCGCCTGCGTGATGATGATTCCGGCCAAGGCGATCGACGATCGCGCCGCGCGCGGCAGCAAGGAAGACGATCCCGATAGCGCGCCGGACGCGTTCACGATGCTGCTCAAGCACCGCGCGCTACTCGTGCTGGCACTGGCGCTCGCGCTATTCCATCTCGGCAATGCCGCCATCGTGCCGCTCTATGGCCTGGCGGCGGTCGCCGAAGGCCAGGCCAACGGACCGAGCTTCGTCGCGACCACCGTAGTGATCGCACAAGGCGTCATGGTCATCACGTCGCTGATCGCAATGAAGGCGGCGAGCAAGCGCAACTACTGGCCTATCATCCTCGTCTCCTTCATGTTCCTGCCCATCCGCGGCGTGCTCGCATTCTTCGTCACGGGATGGTGGGGCGTCGTACCGATGCAGGTGCTCGACGGCCTCGGTACGGGACTCCAGACGGTTGCCGTCCCCGGCATGGTCGCGCGCTCGCTCAACGGCACCGGCCGCATCAATCTCGGCCAGGGTGCCGTGATCACCGTGCAGGGCATCGGCGCGAGCCTCAGTCCCGCGCTTGGCGGCTGGATCGCGCAATGGATCGGCTACGGCCCGACCTTCCTGCTGCTCGGCGGTTTTGGCCTCGCGTCCATGGCGCTGTGGTTCGCGTTCGGCGCCCACGTGAAGAAGTATTGAGGCTTCCTTCTCGCTCTCCCCGTTCTTGCGGGAGAGCGAGAAGGAGAATCGTCAAGTCCCAAAATTCTTCTGGATCGCCTTGTCGAGTGTTTCGCCACCGACGAAGCGTTGGCGCAGCTCGCGCTTGAGCAGCTTGCCGCTCGGGTTCTTGGGCAGGGCATCGACGAATATGACGCGCTTGGGCACCTTGAAATGCGCCATCTGGCCGGCGCAATGCTTGATGACCGTGTCCTCGTCGAGCTTCTCGCCGCTCTTGACCACGACGATCGCAGTCACTGCCTCGATCCAGCGCGGATCGGGCAGGCCTACCACCGCAACCTCGGACACTGCGGGGATGCGATAGACCATCTCCTCGACCTCGCGGCTCGCGACGTTCTCGCCACCGGTCTTGATCATGTCCTTGACGCGATCGACCACAGTGATGTGACCCTCTTCATCGACGGTGGCGAGATCGCCGGAGTGAAACCAGCCGCCGGAGAACGCAGCCGCCGTCTTGACAGGATCGTTATAATAGCCGGAGAGCAGATGCGGCGAGCGGTGCACGATCTCGCCCACCTCTCCGACCTTCACATCCTCCATCGAAGTGTTGACCACGCGGGTCTCGACATTGAGCACTGGCTTGCCCGCCGAGCCGGCCTTGCGCAGCTGGTCCGCAGGACCCAGCACGGTCGCGAGCGGCGCGATCTCGGTCTGGCCGTAGAAATTCCAGAACTTCACGCTGGGCAGGCGGCGCTGGAGCTCGAGCAGCACCTCCACCGGCATGATCGAGGCGCCGTAATAACCCTTCTGCAAGGTCGACAAATCCGTCTTGTCGAAATTGGGCGAGCGCAGCATCGCGATCCAGATCGTCGGCGGCGCGAAGAACGACGTGATCTTGTGCGTCTGGATCAATGACAGAATGTTGTCGGCCGCAGGCTTGCCCGTGATCACGCCGGAGGCGCCGAGATAGATTTGCGGTCCCAGGAACACGTCGAGCTGCGCGCAATGATAGAGCGGAAGCGCGTGCAGGAATTTGTCGTCCACGCTCATGCCGCCATCGATGATGCAGCTGACATACTGCCACATCACCGCTTCATGGGTCAGCATCGCGCCCTTGGGCAGCGACTCCGTGCCGCTGGTGTAGACGATCTGCGCGAGATCACGGCTGTCGACGGAGGCCTCGAGGTACGAGCCGTCGGGGCTGAGGAGATCGTCGAAGGTGGTGAGGCCCGCCGGCGCCGTGGCGGGATCCTCCCCCGGCAGCCAGATCATCTTCTCGACCGCGCAATTCCTGGCGCTGGCCGCGCGCGCGGGCTCGACGAAATCAGGGCCGGCCGCGAGCAGCTTTGCGCCGGAGCTTTTCAGGATGAAATTGATCTCGTCCGGGTTGAGCATGAAGTTGATTGGCACCAGCACCGCGCCGATCCGGGCCAATGCGAACCGGATCGCCGCAAAGGCGTGCGAATTGCGCGAGAGCACGGCGAGGCGGTCACCCTTTTTCACGCCGAGGCCAAGCAGGCCGCGGCCGAGCCGATTGCAGATCGCGTCCATCTCGGCAAAGGTCCAGCTTACATTGCCGCAGCTCACCGCAAGCTTGCCCGGATCGCGGCCCGCCGCGCGGCGCAGGATGTCGCCGATGGAATGCTCGCGGGCCTTCGAGATGGTGGCTGCGATGTCGCCGGTCATTTCCGTTCCCCTGAATTTTCTCTTTGCGTGAATTGCCAGCCTGAACCCAGTCAGGCCATGGCATTCACGCGCTTCTTGTCTTCGCAAAAGCGTAGTCGGGGCGACCGGCCACGTCAAATCAGCCAGCGAGCGCGGCGCCATTACGCAAGAGTTGAGCTCAGAGCTTGTGCCCTTTCTGGCGCAGCGCCTCGATGAGGCGCTGCTTCAACTCGTCGGCCGTCTTCTGGCTGACGTCTTGGCTGATCCGCGCGCTTGCCTGCGCCAGCGCATCCGACTTCTCCAGAAGCTTCTTCCCGGCCGGCTGGGCATAGAAAGTCTCGATCTGGCGCAGCTCATCGATGCTGAAGCTCTGGGCATAGAGAGCGGCGACCTGGTCGATCATCGAAGTGAGGGCTGGAGTGTAAATCTCGGAGCCGGGTGCCGTCACCGCGTCATAGTCGCGCTCGATTTCCGGCCTGTCCTGCGCGACCACGGGCCTCAGCTTGAGCAGGAGCTGCGGCAACAGCGCGCGATACTGCTCCGCGATCTTCAAGGTGACCACGAGCTTGCGCGCCGCGCTCATTGCCTCCGGGGAGGGTGCTTGCGCCGATGCACCAGAGATCAGGAGCAGGAGGGCGCCGGCGATCGTCAACACAAGTCTGGGCATGAACCTCTCCGTTGGATCTCTCGACGAAATGCAGGCCGGCGATAGTCAGTGACCCGCGGGCGCCACGGCAGACCTGTCCGCAGGCGCACTTTCCAGGACGGTGTCGGCCTCCTCGATCTCCGTCACCTTCACGAACAGGTTCGGCACCCGTTCGGCCCGGTCGAGCAGCCAGGCGGCGGCGATCATGATGACGATGCCGACGACGGAGACCGCGAGCTGCTCCCAGACGCCCCTGGTGTATTGCGTCAGGATCCAGTGCGCCGAGAACGACAGGAAGACGCCGAGGCAGAAGATCGGCAGCGAATGCTGACCGCAGAGGATCACAGGACGCAGCCACGCCCTGTGCAGGGTCCGCCATTTGCGCGAGATGAGATGAGTCACCCAGATCGCCAGCGCCAGGAAATGCGTGAAGCGCAGCATGTCAAGGTCGGTCTTGTCGATCGGGTAGATCGCCTTGATCATCCACTTCGGGATCAGGGCTTCGAGCGCAGGGACGTGCCAGGTCATCACGATCAGGAGCGCGAAGGCGAGCCAGGCCGCGGCCAGCGCCATCGCCGCCTTTGACCACACCCATCTCGCGACCTTGTCGATCTGGCCGATGCCGCACCAGGCCGCGAACACGAACATCAGCTGCCAGCAGAACGGGTTGAAGTACCAGTGCGTGCCGGGCGGATAGGAGGCGACGTTCCAGTCGAACCAGCGCGCCAGCACATAGAGCACAACGGATGCGGCGAGCGTCAGGTTCGGCCGCCGCACCAGGCACCACACGATGAAAGGCGATGCGAACACCAGCGTGATGTAGAGCGGCAGCACGTCGAGATTGACCGGCTTGTATTTCAGCAGGATCGCCTGCCCGATCAGCTCGTCCGGATGCGACAGGAAATTGAACACGTTGAACTCGTGCTCGTACATCGGATTGTCGAAGCGGCGCGCGGTGCGGGCGATCTGCGCCGTGAACAGCAGGAACAGCATGATGTGGGCGACATACATCTCGATCGCGCGCCGCCACAGCCGCTTCAGCGCGGCGACAAACCAGCCGCCCGCGACGATCGGCCCGTAGATCCAGCCGACCAGATAACCGGAGATGAAGACGAAGAATTCGGCGGCATCGCTGAAGCCGTAATTGCGCAAGGTCAGCCAGGCCACGACGTCGTGCGGAATGTGGTCGAGGAAGATCATCCACAGACCGATGCCGCGAAAGAGATCGAGCCGCAGGTCGCGCTCGACCGGCGCGAGCAGCGCTGACTGGTCCCGTGTGATCATGGCCCCGCCTCGTTCGGTGGGCGTCGCGCCGTCGCGGCGCCGAAAAATCGGATGCTAAAAAATTGAAATCAAAAGTCGCCTGGCCGTGTGGCCAGGGCCGACGGTAGCCGACCTTGCTGCGCGCGCAAGGGCAGAGTCATCGGAGCGGACCGCACCAGCGGGCCCTCCTCCGCGCTGGACCATGGGGACCCTTCAAATAAAAGGGCAAAAACAACCCCATGCACAGTAGCTAACCCATTGCGGCGCCTGCTGGATTTATTTGACGCGTCGGGCAGATTTCGGCCGCGCTGGCCGCCCGGCCGCCGCTACCGTCAGCTTAGCTCGTCACCCGCCGCCTGCATCTCGTTGAGCATCGCCTCGGCTTTGTGCCGCAGCGGCAGCGCGCCGCTCTCGGTGGCGATCGCGATGGTCGCGCGCAGGGCGCTCAGGATCGCCGCCTTGGCCTCCGCATCCGACGGCGGCGTCACCACGGCCTCGCCGAACAGCGCCTCCGCCTCCAGCCCGGAGAACCCCTGTTGCCGCGCGGTGTTGCGCGCCTCGCGCAGCATGTTCTGCGCCGCCTGGACGTCGCCGAGACGGTGGGTGGCGAGCGCCAGATAGATCGAGCTGCGCAGCACCGCCGAGGTATAGCCGACCGCCTTCGCCTCCTCGCGCGCTTCCGTCAGCATGCCGCGCGCCCGGTCGAACAGCCCCTGCTCCAGATAGGCCATGCCGAGATGGCAGGCGAGCACTGGCACGAACAGCCGGATGCCGTGCTTCTGCGCCAGGACGAAACCGTCCTCGAGAATGGCCGCGGCCCCCGCCGGCTCGCCGCGGCCGAGCATCAGCCAGCCGCCACTATAGGCAGCGGCGACACGGTCGTAGGGGCGGCCGGTTTCCTCCGCGATTGCGACGGCTTGCTGCTGGAGCTGCTCGGCGGCATCGAGCTCGCCCATCACGGTGTGGGTGATGCTGTTCATCATGCAGCAGAGCAGGAGCAAAGATCGTGGGGTCGTGCCGATCGGGGCACTTGCTGCCGGCCCCGAGAGATGGGCACGGGTGGTAACCAGCATCTTCTCGGCGCGATCGTAGCGGCCGGAAAGAAAATAGGCCTGCCCGAGACTGTATTGCGCGAGATTGCGCCAGGCGGGATTGCCCGAATTTTCCGCCAGATGCACCACATCTTCTCCGATCGCGACAGCTTCGACCGGCGTTCCATAGAAATTCTGGGCACCCGCTCTCATGGTCATGGCCGCGACCTTGCGTTCAATGTCGCCAATCGCATCGGCTCGCCGTTCGGCCTCGCTCCCCAAATCCAGGGCTTCGGCGACACGCCCCGACCCGGCAAAGGCCAACCGCGCCTCCATCCGCAGGTCAATGGCGTCCGTTTCGCGCGCGTGCGTCACTGGGGTCTTGTCGAGAGAACCCATCGCGATCTCGAAATAATCGACCGCTTCGGCAAAGGCCGAGCGCACCAGACATTTTCGAGCCGCGCTCCTGCCATGCTGAAAAGCCTTCCCCCAATCCTTCGCTCGGGCCGCGTGATAGCAGAGCGTATCCGGACCGTCGGTCCACGCCTCGTCGGTCTCGAGAGCCGCCAGAATGCTGGCATGGATGCTTTCCCGCACCTTCTCGACCATCGAATCGTAGGTCACCTGCCTGACCATCTCGTGGCGGAATTCGAGCGAGTCCTCCAACTCACTGTCGATCCTGACGAGCAGCTCGGCCCGGTCGAGCGCGGTAACGCAATCCTGCAGGACGTCTTCCGGCACGGCCGCTACTCTTCGCAGTGTGGCCTGGTCGGCCCGGGGTCCAAGCGCCGCGGCGATCTGGAGAAGCGACCGTTCCTGTCGTGACACACGATCCAGCCGCGCCGCGATCACACCCTGAATGCTGCTGGGGATGCCGAGTTCGTCCACAGGACGCGCAAGGGAAAGGTCGCCCCACTGGCCAAGAAGCATGCCGCTGTCCTTCAGACTGCGGCAGACCTCCTCGATGAACAGCGGAACGTTGGCCGTATGAGAGATGATCCGGTTCTTCAGGTCTTCGTTGGTCGTGGCGGGACCAAGCATGTCCGCGAGCATGGCCAAGCCTGAATCGTCATCGAGAGGCCGCATCGCCACGATTTCCGCGCGGCAGCTCGCGATCCAAACCGGCATCCCATTGGGCCGCGTCGTCAGCAGCACAAGCAGATCAGGGCATTGTAGCCCCGAAAGGGTCGCGACGACCGCATCGCTGGCCCGATCCATCCAGTGCAGGTCCTCAATCAAAAGGATCGTACGCTGACGACGGGCGACGCTCTCGACGATCGCACAGCTTGCGTCTGAAATCGCACGACCGCGCGCGTGAGGCTCCAATTCATCCCATTGCGGATCGGAAACCGGCAAATCCAGGATCGCGTCGACGGCCCGCTGTTGCACCACCGGCAACGCGTCTCTCGGATCATCCGTCCTGGTCTGATCTCTCGCAGCTGTATCAAGGATCGAGAGCAACAGGCGCTTGAGCGCGCTGTACGGCGCACCCTGGAGATTCGGACTGCACTCGACATCGATCAGCCGCCAGCCGCCAGCCCGGAGATCCTGCGCGAATTCATGCGCAAGCCGAGACTTGCCAATGCCGGCGTCACCCATCAGCAGAACCGTCTGCCGGCCGGCAGCAACCCTATCCGCAGCGCGCCACAACAACGCCCGCTCCGTCGTGCGGTCGACGAATCTGGAAACGCTCCGCGCACGTCGGACCCGCCAGCTCGACAGATCACTCGCCCCCATGACCCGGTAGACAGGCAGGGGCTCGCCGAAACCACGGAGCGCCTTGCGTCCCAGGAATTCAAAGCGGACGTGTCCGTCCGCAAGCTCCTGGCAGGCTTCGGAGACGTAGATCTGGTTCGCCTCGGCTGCCGTCTCCAGCCGAGCCGCGAGGTGCTGGGCTGCGCCGCCGATCTCGTAGACCTTGGAAAATTCGCTCGCGACCATGTAGGCCACCACATGACCCGAGTGCAGGCCGACCCGGACTTGAAGTCCTGGATCGCCCAGACTGCCAACACGCCGGACCAGCTCGATGGCCGCGTGGCAGGCCAGGGGCGCATGGTTATCGTCGGCGATCGGGGCGCCGAAGACGGCGGCCAACCCGTCACCCAACTCCTTGCTGACGATGCCGCCGAACTGGCGCACCGCGCCTCTCATCGCCGCAAGAGCAGGCTCGAGGCGCGACACCGCCGCCTCCGGCTCCAGTTCGGCAACAAGACCTGTGGAATCGACGACGTCGGCACGCAGAATCGTCACAAAGCGTCGTTCGCTGTCGGGGTCGACGGGCTGGCGCACCGCCGCTCCGCATTTGGAGCACCAGCTGTCGCCCGGACCAATCGCCGACTGACAAGCGAAGCAATGCATTCCAGCGCCTTCAACCACTGCCTCGGCAGCCCCACCCCAACCCCCGCGAGGCGTTCGACCTAACAATACCTATAGGAAAGTGCATGGCAATTGGGCTTGCGACATAGGCGACGTTACGGGATGGAGGCTCTCTGGACGAAATACATTCCTGAGTGGTAGCGTTGACTGCGCACAACAAACAGCGTGATCGGCCGTAGCGTGACGCGTATTTTCGGCCACCGCACCAGAGATTTTGACAAACAGACATATGAAGGAAAGAGGCGATGGCCGGACTGGTATATAGCGGCAAGGCATTTCGAGACTTGATGAATAGCAATTACTATCCTTTGGCGAACATGAAGAAGAGCGTCGCGAAGCTCAAGGAGTCCGACGACATCGACCTGCCGACCTTGGAATACGGCCAGTACCATTTGATTCTGAACCCGGCATCGAACTGGCCGCAGGGCAGCGCCAAGTACTGGCACAAGGAAAAGGGCCGGGCCCGCGTCGACCTCAGCACCCAGCCGAACACAGTCCCCCTGTCCAGGGATGAGCCGGGCGTCATTCCTCTGACGCGATGCGATCTGCTCGATGCCTGCGTCCGGAAATGCTTCAACTCCGAGCCGCCGATCCCGATGAAGACGAAGATCATCACCCACGAAGCCAGCGACGCTTTCGCGCACCGGCACGAGATACGGCTGGAGTGGGACTACAAGAAGGGCTCGGACAAGCCGACGCTGCTCAATCTGACGATGGTCTGCCCGCATAGATCCTGAGCTTCGGACACATTCTGCTTCGTTCAGAAGATCATCTCCGCCCGCGCGCTACAAGGGCGCGGGTTAGAACCTCCGGCGCGTCCTTGAGGTGTCGTGCCTGTCGCGTCTTCCGTCATGGGCTTGTCGTGCGAAGATGATTCGCTGCCTTCTGAACCATGAGAGGAGCGGCCGATGCCCGTTGGACTGCTGGAGGTCGAAGGCACCATTGATGTCAGCCAGTTCTGGCCGGAGGGGCGGTCGGACGCCGACACCACCAAGGTCGTGGTGACCATCGCGCCGGACGCGATCCGCTTTCGCAAGAACGATACCGCGCCGTTCCAGCCGACCCATGTGTTCGACAACGCCAAGGTCAAGGGCCGCACCAACACGGCGCCGATCAAGAATGGCAAGCTTACCATTCGCCTCCAGGGCATTGACGCGCCGGAGCTGCATTACCAGCCCTCACCGCTCTCGCCCGCGGAGAAGAAGGGGCTGACCGACGCCAGGCGATAGGCCTATCACGAGCTCACGCATCCCTACCGGCAGTTTCTCGGCGCGACGACGAGCAAGGCGCTGCATGATTTTCTCGGCAGTAGCGCCGAGCCGACGCTCACCTGCCGGGTGTTCACGCATGTCGATGCCCCGAACGAGGTGTTCGACACGTATGGACGGCTGGTCGGCGACATCGAGGTGACGGTCCGCGGCCACAAGGTCGACGTCAACCATTGGCTGGTCGAGCAGGGCTTTGCCTATCCGACGTTCTACTCCTCGATGAATGATGACGAGATCCGCGCCTTCCTCGCGATCGCCAAGACCGCGCGCGCGAAAAAGCTGCCAGTCTGGAAGCACCTCGCCAGGACGATTGGCGCCTTCGACTTCGACCTGCGCGAGCCCAAGACAAACGAGACCGGCGTGCTCGCGACCGACAAGGGCCCGGTGATGCTGCCAAAGCTCTACCGCCGCTACGCCAACTGGTCGGCCCGCAAGAAGGCCAAGGTGACGAGCCAGAATTTCCAGAAATTCTTGGGCGAAGGCTCCGGCGGCAAGCCCGACACCTGCTACGAGATCGGCGATTTCCTCACCAACGGCGTGCACTCGGCGACGCCACGAAATTTTGCCGAGTTCGTCGAGGGCGGCAAGACGATCAAGTTTCAGCCCGAGGGCCTGGTGTTCGGGGAAGCGCCGTCGATGCTGGTCGGGGCGGACGGGAAGGCGATTAAAGAGTTTTGAGGACACCAGAAACAAAAATGGCCCGCTCAACGCGGGCCATTTTCTCATCGGGACCGGTAAGGTCCGAACTTGGTTGCGGGGATAGGATTTGAACCTATGACCTTCAGGTTATGAGCCTGACGAGCTACCGGGCTGCTCCACCCCGCGTTAACCGTTGCTTTGCCTTCGTGAAAGTGCCGGGGACGGTGAATGAAGGGCCGGCGCTGTTCGCGTGGCTTGCTTCGTCCGTCCCGAAGGCTTCCTTGGAAGGCAACCCCGGGCAAAGCCCGTTGGGTGCGGGCGGTATGTACCAACCCGGGGTGGCTTTGGAAAGGGCTGCGCGGACGTTTTTTTCGACTTTATGACAGCGCGGTGGACGAATTTACGGCCTGTTCGGCCCGCCCTTGCCAGAAGTTCCACAAGGGGCCAGCTTGCGGCCACAAAACCAGGCGGAAACGCCACTTAAAGAGGGAGAACGCCATGGACCACGCCTTGGACCGTCCCTCGGACCGCCCCCCGCCGAGCGCCCCGCTTCGGGCCGTTGAGGAGACCTTCCGTGCCATGATTGCGCGGTCGCGGGCCGAGCCGGCGCCTGGCCTCGCCGAGCGGCTCGACCGGCTGGCGCGGCTGCGCACTGTCGTCGCCGACAACGAGGAGCGCTTCCGGCAGGCGATCTCGGCAGATTTCGGCCACCGCTGCGCGGTCGAGACCAATATCGCCGAGACCATGATGGTGTTCTCCGAGATCCGCCATGCCACCAAGCACCTCAAGAGCTGGATGGCGCCGCAGCGCGTTTCGACGACGCTGCAATTCCTGCCCGCGCGCAACCGGCTGATGCCGCAGCCGCTCGGCGTCGTCGGCATCATCGCGCCCTGGAATTATCCGCTGCAGCTGACGCTCGCGCCCGCCATCGGCGCACTCGCCGCCGGCAACCGCGTCATCATCAAGCCGAGCGAGATCGTGCCGCATTTCTCAGCGCTGCTGAAGGAGACGGTGGCCGAGCGGTTCGACGCTGCGGAGTTGCTGGTCACCGGGGTCGAGGACGAGATCGCGAAGGCCTTCGCATCGCTGCCGTTCGATCATCTGGTATTCACCGGCTCGACCCGGGTCGGGCGGTTGGTCGCGGAGGCCGCGGGGCGCAATCTGACGCCCGTGACGCTCGAGCTCGGCGGCAAGTCGCCTGTTATCATCGACGCCTCGGCCGACCTCGAAGAGGCCGCCGAGCGCATCGCCTACGGCAAGCTGCTCAATGCCGGGCAGACCTGCATCGCACCCGATTATGTGCTGGTGCCCGAGCGCTCGTTGCAGGCCTTCGCCGAAAAAGTGCGAGCGCAGATGCGGCGCATGTTCGGTACCGACCCCGCCACCAAGGACTACACCTCCGTGATCTCCGACCGGCATTATGCGCGGCTGGAGAATCTCGTCGCGGATGCGGCAAGTCGCGGCGCAAAGATCCTGCAGCCGGCGAAGCCGGACGATCCGAACTGGAAGGCGCACCGCAAATTCCCGCCGACGCTGATCGCAGGCGCGACCGCAGACATGGCGGCCATGCAGGAGGAGATTTTTGGACCGGTGCTGCCGGTGCTCGGCTATCGCGAACCGGCCGACGCCATCGCCTTCGTCAACGCCCGCGACCGGCCGCTGGCGCTGTACTGGTTCGGCAAGGACCGCATTGCGCGCGACGAGGTGCTGGCGCGCACCGTCTCCGGCGGCGTCACCATCAACGACTGCCTGTTTCACTTCGCGCAAATCCACCAGCCGATGGGCGGCGTCGGCGCGTCCGGCACCGGCGCCTATCACGGCGAATGGGGCTTTCGCACGTTCAGCAAGCTGAAGCCGGTGTTCTATCGCTCGAAATTCAACCGCCTCGCCGACCTTTATCCGCCCTACGGCGGCAAGATCGCGCGGCTGGAGAAGTTGATGCGGTTCATGTCGTAGGGTCTCAGCATTCCGTCATTGCGAGCGCAGCGAAGCAATCCAGAATCCCTCCGCGGTGACAGTCTGGATTGCTTCGCTTTGCTCGCAATGACGAGAAGAAAAATGCAAGAGGGGGAAACATCAGTGACGGACACATTCGATTTCGTCGTCGTGGGCGCGGGCTCCGGCGGCTGCGCGGTGGCGGGGCGGCTGTCGGAGGATGCGGGGACATCGGTGGCGCTGCTCGATGCCGGCGGACGGAACGACAATTGGCGGATCACCACGCCGTTCGGACTCGCTTTGCCATACAAGGTCGCGAACTGGGGCTTCGATACTGTGCCGCAGAAGGGATTGAACGGCCGTATCGGCTATCAACCGCGCGGCAAGGGGCTCGGTGGCTCCTCGGCGATCAACGCCATGGTCTACATCCGCGGCAACAAATGGGACTACGACCACTGGGCCTCGCTCGGCAATGCCGGCTGGTCGTACGCGGACGTGCTGCCCTATTTCAAGCGCTCGGAGAACAACGCTGATTTTGACGGCGCGTATCATGGCAAGGGCGGCCCGCTGCATGTCAACAGGCTGCGCGCGGACAATCCGATCCATGAAATCTTCCATCAGGCCGCCCGCGAGGCGCAGTTTCGCATCCGCGAGGACTTCAATGCGGAGGACCACGAAGGGCTCGGCAGCTACCAGGTGACGCAGCATAATGGCGAGCGCTGGAGCGCGGCGCGCGCCTATGTGAATCCGCACATGGGCAAGCGCGCGAATCTGCGTGTCGAGACGCAGGCGCATGCCACGCGCATCCTGTTCGAAGGTGGGCGCGCGGTCGGCATCGAATATGTCCAGGGCAAGCAGACAAAGCAGCTGCGCGCCCGCCGCGAGGTGATCCTCGCCGCCGGCGCCTTCCAGTCACCGCAGTTGCTGATGCTGTCGGGCATCGGCGAGGGCGAGGCGCTTGCCGCGCACGGTATCGGCGTCGTGCATCACCTGCCGGGCGTAGGACGCAATCTGCAGGATCATCCGGATTTCGTGTTCGTCTACGCCTCCGACTATCCGCACTTCGTCCACTCATCGATCGGCCGGCTGCCGTCCCTGCTCCGCGCCATCCAGCGATACCGCCGGCAGCGGCGCGGCCTGATGACCACCAATTTCGCCGAGTGTGGCGGCTTCCTGAAGACCCGGGCCGACCTCGATGTGCCCGACATCCAGCTGCACTTCATCATCGCGATGCTCGACGACCATGGCCGCAAGAAGCGCAAGGAGGCGGGCTTCTCGTGCCATGTCTGCCTGTTGCGGCCGAAGAGCTGTGGCAGCGTCTGGCTGAAAAGCGCCGATCCACTAGCGGCGCCGATGATCGATCCGAATTTCTTGGGCGAGGCGGAGGATCTCGAGACGATGGTCGCGGGCTTCAAGACCACGCGACGGCTGATGGAGACGCCCGCGATGCGCGCGTTGCAGAAGAAGAACATGTTCACGTCCGATGTGAGAACGGACGACGACATCCGCGCCATCCTGCGCGCGCGTGTCGACACCGTCTATCA
Organism: Bradyrhizobium sp. Ken51; assembly: GCF_055807435.1. Lineage (NCBI taxonomy): Bacteria > Pseudomonadati > Pseudomonadota > Alphaproteobacteria > Hyphomicrobiales > Nitrobacteraceae > Bradyrhizobium > Bradyrhizobium sp. Ken51. The sequence goes on from NZ_JBVVPB010000003.1 coordinate 438,271, forward strand.
CCCCGTCGGCACCTGCAAGATGGGCACCGACGCGATGGCCGTGGTCGATCCGGCGCTGAAGGTGCACGGCGTCGAGGGTCTGCGCGTCGTCGACGCCTCGATCATGCCGACACTGATCGGCGGCAATACCAATGCGCCGACCATCATGATCGCGGAGAAGGCGGCGGATATGATCCGGGCGGAGATGCGGTAGTGCGAAGCTGCCGCGTCATACTCCGCCGTCGTCCCGGACAAGCGTAAGCGCAGATCCGGGACCCATAACCGCAGGGAGTAGCTGCGGCGTGAGATGGTAACCACGAGTCTTCGCCAAACTGCTCCCTGTGGTTATGGGTCCCGGATCTACGCTCCGCTTCGCTGCGCTTGTCCGGGACGACGCCTGAGTGAACTCGCTTGTCCGGACGACAGCCGGGCTCAATTCAACAAAAACCCGCCGTCCACCGTCACCACGCTGCCCGTCATGTACCGCGAGGCCTTGGAAGCCAGCAGCAGGATCGCGCCGTCGAGATCGGACTCGGCGCCGATACGGCGCTGCGGGATGCGCTTGGTCAGGCGCTCGCCTGACGGCGTCGACCAGAACGCATGGTTCATCTCGGTGTCGATGTAGCCGGGCGCGAGCGCGTTGATGCGGATGTTCTGCCCCGCAAGCTCCAGCGCCATCGCTTTGGTTGCCTGGATGATGCCGGCCTTGGAGATCGCGTAAGGCGACACCGCCTTCAGCACGCCGGTGCCGAGCACGGACGCGATGTTGACGATGTTGCCGTCCTGCTTGCGCGCGACCATGCGGCGCGCGATCTCGGTGGCGAGAAAATAGGCGCCCTTGAGATTGGCGCCGATCACCGCGTCCCAATCGGCTTCGGTCTGCTCGGTCGCGAGCTTTTCGATGGCGATGCCGGCATTGTTGATCAGCACCGTGACCGGGCCGAGTGCGGCTTCCGCGGCATCGACGGCCCTGGCGATCGATGCGGTGTCGGTGACGTCGAGCGCGACGGCGGCGGCACGGCCGCCCTTGCCGCGGATCTCCTCTTCCAGGCTCTTCAGCTTGTCGGTCTGCCGAGCCGCGAGCGCGACGGCCGCGCCGTGCGCCGCCAACACCCGGGCAAATTGCCGCCCCAGCCCCTGGCTCGCACCTGTGACGAGGATGGTTTCCTGACTGACATCGAATAGGTCTGACATGACGCTTTCCTTGGGCTTTGCAGCCATCAATACAGACGATTTTAACGATCTGAAACCGGAATGATCGGTTCTGCGTTCACTCGTTCCATGGCAGGCTCCCGCGTATGAACAGTTTCGATCTCGCCGTCTATGCGGCGTTCGCAATCGCGATCGGCTTCGGTTTCAGGAGCGGCCTGCTCGGCAGCGCCATGACGATCCTCGCCTATCTCCTCGCCGCCCCCATCGCGGTTGCGCTGATGCCGCTGATCGTCCCGCAGGTCGCGGGCAATCCGAATGCGCCGCTGCTGCAGAACTGGATCTGGTTCTTCGGCATCTTCGTGGTGGTCGGCATGCTGTTTGGACATCTCGGCCGGCTGGCCCTGAGCGACACGATACGGCAGGCCGGCATCGGCGACCGGCTCGGCGGCGCCGCCCTCGGCGCGATCAGGGTCGGCCTCGTCGCCACCACCTTGGTGCTGGTGTTCGACCAGATCGTGCCGGCCAATCGTCAGCCGCCGTTCCTCGCCGGTTCGCACCTGCGGCCGCTGTTCTCGACAGTCGGGCAGATGGGCTTCAAGTCGCTGCCGCCGGAGGCGGCCTCCGCGATCGACCGCCTCAAGCAGGAGCGGCGTATCTAGCTCATTGTCTGGGGATCATGCCCGCACATTTGCATCGCCGCGCAAGTGCGCATGCATTTTGATGCGAGCCCGTCCCTTATCAGCGGCGCCAAGGTTGGCTAGAATAGCGGCTCTAAAAACCTGCATGACATTACGGGAGTGAAACAGTGGATCTTGGGATCAAAGGCCGCCGCGCCATCGTTTGCGCATCCAGCAAAGGCCTCGGACGCGCCTGCGCCATCTCGCTGGCCGAAGCCGGCGTACACGTCACGCTGACCGCGCGCGGCGCCGAGGCCCTGAAGAAGACGGCCGACGACATCCGCAAGGCCTATCCTGATGTGACGGTTACCGAGATCGTCGGCGACATCACGACGCCGGCGGGCCGCGAGGCCGTGCTCAAGGCCTGCCCGGAGCCTGACATCCTGATCAACAATGCCGGTGGACCGCCGCCCGGCGATTTCCGCAACTGGACCCGCGACGACTGGATCAAGGCGATCGACGCCAACATGCTGACCCCGATCGAGCTGATCAAGTCAACGGTGGACGGCATGATGGCGCGCAAGTTCGGCCGCATCGTCAACATCACCTCGGCCGCGGTGAAGGCGCCGATCGACATTCTCGGTCTCTCCAACGGCGCGCGCGCCGGCCTCACCGGCTTCATCGCCGGCCTGTCACGCAAGACCGTAATCAACAACGTCACCATCAACGGCCTGTTGCCGGGTCCGTTCGAGACCGACCGACTGCGCAGCACCGCGAAGGGGGAATCCGAGAAGCGCGGCATCACGCCGGACCAGGTTCTGGCCGAGCGCGCCAAGCTCAATCCCGCAGGCCGCTTCGGCGATCCCGACGAGTTCGGCTACGCCTGCGCATTCCTGTGCGGCAGCAGGGCCGGCTTCATCACCGGTCAGAACCTTCTGCTCGATGGCGGTGCCTTCCCGGGAACGCTGTGAGGGCGGTCTGGTACGAGGAGACAGGACCGGCGGCGGACGTCCTCACCTATGGTGAGATGGCGACGCCGGTCGCGGGTCCAGGCGAAGTTCGTATTCGCCTGGAAGCCTCCGGCATCAATCCGGCCGATGTCGGCCGGCGCGGGGGCAGCTATCGCGTAAAGGAGTTTTCGCGCGTCATTCCGAACAGCGATGGCGCGGGGTTTATCGACCAGATCGGCGATGGCGCGACGCGGTTCAAGATCGGCGACAGGGTCTGGCTGTTCAACGGCCAGCGCAACGGCCGCGCCTTTGGCACCGCAGCCGAACATATCGCGCTTGCCGAGCATCTGGTGACGCCGCTGCCGGACAATCTCTCTTTTGCGGAAGGCGCGACGCTGGGCATTCCCGCAATGACGGCGTGGTGCTCCCTGTTTGCGGACGGACCGATCGTCGGCAAGTCGGTGCTGGTCACCGGCGGCGCGGGTGCGGTCGGGCATTACGCCGTGCAACTCGCGAAATGGGGCGGCGCGCAGGTGATCGCGACCGTCAGCTCGGCGATGAAAGGCGAGCAGGCGCGACAAGCTGGTGCCGATCTCGTGGTCAATTACTGGGACGAAGATGTCGTTGCCAAGGCCATGGCCTTCACCGGCGGACGCGGGGTCGACCAATTGGTCGATGTCGATTTCGGCGGCAACATCGCGACGACCCTGAAGTTGATGGCCATGAATTCGACCATCGCGGTCTACGCCACGAACGGCAACCGCACGCCGACCGTACCGATGCGCGAGCTGATGGAAAAGTGTATCACGCTCCGCTCGCTCGTCTTGTTCGCGCTCCCGCCCGCGTTCCTTGCGGCGGCGCAAGCCGACATCTCGAAATGGCTGGCAGCGGGGCCGCGGATCCACAATGTCGCGGCGCAGTTTGCGTTGTCGGAGACGGCGCAAGCCCACGTCGCCGTCGAGAAAGGCGACAAGCTCGGCACCGTGGTCGTTGACTGCGCGCGCTGATATCGGCCGGATCACCGCTGCTTGGTGATCTCGTCTTCGTCCCGCTGGCTCGGACTGGATGAATCGGCGACTGGGTTTCCGTCGGTCCAGTCGACGCCGAATTCGTCGAGCCCGTCTGCGAGCAGATCGCCCAGCATCGGCTCACCGAGCAGATAATGCGCCGTCTCGCGCCGGGGACTGCGATACTCGGCGCGCGCCTCCACAGCGCGTGCACGCAAATCGTCCCAATCGTCGATTGTGCCGTCGCCGCGACCGAGCCAGGTCAGCGTGACGAGATCGATCTGCTCGTCCTCGTTCATGGCCACGATGAAACTTCCGAGTTCGTTGACCACCGGATCGGAGCCGTCATCCTCGAGAACGTCGACCGAATCGTCATCCGTCGCATTCGAGCCGGAATCCGGATCGGAATCCGCCTGCTTGACGTCGAATTCACGCGCCTTTTCGATGATGAAGGCGACCTTCTCCGCGGAAATCGCAAGCTCTGGCATGACTGGCCCTTTGTCTTTTCCTGGGTTCCCGCGATAACGCCGCACCGGGTCAGATGATCCATTGCGCCTGACGGCGAAACTGCGCATGTTCCCCGTCAAAGCAAGAACATGAGGATGCGCCGGATGCAGTGGAAGGTCGGCAGGGTCAAAATCACTGAGGTCGTGGAATTGGAGACGGTCGGCTCGACCCGCTTCATTCTGCCCTTGGCGAGCAATGCAGAAATCCAGAAGCTGCCTTGGCTGATCCCGCATTTCGCCACCGAAGAGGGCCGGCTGAAAATGTCGATCCATTCGCTGGTGGTGGAGACGCCGACGCGCCGCATCGTGGTCGATACCGGGCTTGGCAACGACAAGCAGGGCCGCAACCTCCCGACCTGGAACAACCGCACCACGCCGTTCCTGGAGACGATGATTGCGGCGGGCTTTCCGCCCGAGAGCATCGATACCGTGCTGTGCACGCATCTTCATGTCGACCATGTCGGCTGGAACACGAAGCTGGTCGACGGCAAATGGGTGCCGACCTTCCCCAACGCGCGCTATGTCTTCGGCAAGACCGAGTACGAGCATTGGCGCGACCATTCCACCGAGCCGGACAAGCAAGCCGTATTTGGCGATTCCGTGAAGCCGATCGTCGATGCCGACCGGGCCGAGTTGGTCGCGAGCGACCACCGGCTCAGCGACGAGATCAGCATGATCCCGACCCCCGGTCACAGCCCCGGGCATATGAGCATTCTGATCCGGTCGGACGGCGAGCAGGGACTGCTGACGGGCGACGTCGCTCATCATCCCTGCCAGATGGCGCATCTCGGCTGGTCCTCGACCGCGGATTCCGACCAGAGCCAATCGGCGGCGACGCGGCGCGAATTGTTCGGCCGATTTGCCGACACCCCGACGCTGGTGATCGGCGGGCATTTTTCGGCCGGGCATATTAGGCGGGACGGGGACGCGTTCAGGTTCGAGGCGCTGGCCTAGGTCTCGTGCCCCTACGATCACCCGAATTGAGAGGGCTGCAATGCGCCCCTCTTTGAGCGGTTGAATTTCCCGCCGCCCTGTTCCATGAAGCTGTTCAACCGATCGGTCCATTCCAGGGAGAAACGAGAATGAAGCTTGTTCGTTATGGCGAGAAGGGTGCGGAAAAGCCCGGCATGATCGACAAATCCGGCCAGTTGCGGGACCTGTCGGCGCATGTGAAGGACCTGACCGGCGAGGCCTATTCGCCCGAGAGCCTGAAGAAGCTGGCGGCGCTCGATCCCGCCTCGCTACCCGCCGTCTCCGGCAAGCCGCGGTTCGGCGCCCCCGTCACCGGCATGTCGAAATTCGTGGCGATCGGCCTCAACTATAGCGACCACGCCAAGGAGACCGGCGCGGAGATCCCGAGCGAGCCGATCATTTTCATGAAGGCCAACACCTCGCTGTCCGGCCCGAACGACGCCGTCGAGAAGCCGCGCGGCTCGACCAAGCTCGACTGGGAGGTCGAGATCGCCGCGATCATCGGCACGCGTGCAAAATACGTCTCGGAAACCGACGCGCTCAACCACGTCGCTGGCTACTGCGTCTGCAACGACGTCTCCGAGCGCGCCTTTCAGATCGAGCGCCTGGGTCAGTGGACCAAGGGCAAGTCGCACGACACGTTCGGCCCGCTCGGCCCCTGGCTCGCCACCAAGGACGAGATCAAGGACGTGCAGAACCTGCCGATGTGGCTCGACGTCAACGGTCAGCGTCGCCAGACCGGATCGACCAAGACCATGATCTTCTCGATGGCCAAATGCATCTCCTATGTCTCGCAGTTCATGACGCTGCTGCCGGGCGACATCATCACGACGGGCACCCCGCCCGGCGTCGGCCTCGGCATGAAGCCGCCGACCTTCCTCAATGTCGGCGACGTCATCACGCTCGGCATCGAGGGCCTCGGCGAGCAGCGCCAGGAGATCGTCGCGGCGTAAGCCGCGGCCAGCGCAACACTCGTCGTCATGCCCGGGCTTGTCCCGGGCATCCACGTCTCACAGTCTAACCACGCGGAAGCGCGTGGATGGCCGGGTCAAGCCCGGCCATGACGGAGGAGACACCGTTTGCTCAAGACCGATCGCAGGGAATTGTCCCATGAAGCTCACCTTCTCCCCCGCCTCGCCCTTCGCCCGCAAGGTGCGCATCGCCGCGATCGAGCTCGGGCTGATCGACAAGATCGAGTTCACGCCGGCAGCCGTCGCGCCCGGCACGGCCAACGAGGACTATTCGCGCATCACGCCGCTGAAGAAGCTGCCGGTGCTGATCACCAATGACGGCGATGTTATTTTGGACTCCTATGTCATCGTCGAATATCTCAACGAGATGGTCGGCGGCAGCCTGATCCCCGACTACGGTCCGCGGCGCTGGAAAGCCAAGACCAATCATTCCCTGATCAACGGCATGCTCGATTCCATGCTGCTGTGCCGCTACGAGAAGATGGTGCGGCCGCAGGGCCTGCAATGGCAGGCTTGGTCGGACGACCATTGGAATCGGGCCTGGACCGGCATGGCGCGCTTCGAGAACATGCCTGAAGTGCTCAACGGCCCGTTCGATATCTCGCAGATCGGCCTCGTTTGCGTGCTCGGCTATGTCGACTTCCGCTTCGCCGATTGCGGCTGGCGCAAGGCCTATCCGAAGCTCGACGCCTTCCACCAGAAGATGCTCGAGCGACCCTCCGTGAAGATCTCGGTGCCGCCGGCCGCATAAAGCGCAGGAGTTCTTATGAGCCTGAAATACTCGGTCGGCGATCTCACCATTCATCGGATCATCGAGCAGGAGACGACGTTCCTCCCGGCACTGGAGCTCATCCCTGGTCTGACGCCGGAGGTGCTGGCCGAGAACCGCGCGTGGATGCGAGAAACCAAGGCGATCGACGACCAGGATACGCTGATCCTGTGTTTCCAGTCCTATGTCATCAAGACGCCGCATCACACCATTTTGGTCGACAGCTGCATCGGCAACGACAAGCCGCGGCCGCGGCCGAAATGGAACATGAAGACTGATGATGCCTATATGCGCGGTCTCGCCGCCGCAGGTTTCTCGGTCGACGACATCGACTTCGTGATGTGCACGCATCTGCATGTCGATCACGTCGGCTGGAACACGCGGCTGGAGAACGGCCGCTGGGTGCCGACCTTCCCGAAAGCGCGCTACGTCTTCGCCAAGCAGGAATTCGATCACTGGACCGAGCAGAACGCGAAGGCGGAGGTGCCGCCCTTCGCCGACAGCGTGCTGCCGGTGGTCGAGGCCAAACGCCACGAACTCGTCGGCAACGATCACCAGATCGGCGATCACGTTCGTATTCTGCCGACGCCGGGCCACACGCCGGGCCATATCGCCATCACGATGGGCCACGGCAAGGACGACGCCGTGTTCTCCGGCGACCTCATGCACTCACCGATCCAGACGCTCTATCCGGAGCTGTCGGTGAAATTCGACGTCGATCAGGCCAAGGCAGCAACGACGCGCCGCAGCTTCCTGGAACGCTATTGCGACACCGACACGCTGTGCTGCACCGCGCATTTCCCCTCGCCGTCGGTGGGGAAGATCCGGCGCAAGGGCAGTGGCTTCGTCTGCGCGGCGGTCTAACGCGGCCTTCCGTTCCGTCATGCCCGGGCTTGTCCCGGGCATCCACGTTCTTACAATCAACCGCAACGAAGAACGTGGATGGCCGGGATTTTGGAGAGACGCGCTTCGCCGGACCATGACGAGGAAACAAACATGACCGACCTCCCCGACATCCCGCTCCCTGCTGGCATCCGCTCACGCTATGTCGACGACATCAACGGCCTGCGCATCCATGTGCTGGAGGCCGGCTTCGAGACCAAGGGGCGGCCCTGCATCCTGCTGCTGCACGGCTTTCCGGAGCTCGCCTTCTCCTGGCGCAAGGTGATGCCGGCGCTCAGCTCGGCCGGCTATCACGTGATCGCGCCGGACCAGCGCGGTTATGGCCGGACGACGGGATGGAGCGCGGATTACGACGGCGACCTCGCGCCCTTTTCGCTCTTCAACCTGGTGCGGGATGCGCTCGGGCTGGTGTCAGCGTTCGGCTACAGGCAGGTCGATGTGGTCGGACATGATTTCGGCAGCCCGGTCGCGGCCTGGTGCGCGCTGATGCGGCCCGACGTGTTTCGTTCGGTGGCGATGATGAGCGCGCCGTTCGGCGGAGCGCCGCCACTGCCGTTCAATACGGTCGACGCGCCGGCAAAACCACCGGTTGAAGACCCCGTGCATCGCGAGCTCGCCGCCTTGCCGCGTCCGCGCAAGCATTATCAGTGGTACTATGCGACACGCCCGGCCAATGCCGATATGCACCGTGCGCCGCAAGGCGTGCATGATTTCCTGCGCGCCTACTATCATCACAAGGGTGCGGACTGGACCGACAACAAGCCATATCCGCTGAAATCCTGGTCGGCAAACGAGCTGGCGAAGCTGCCGACCTATTATGTGATGGACCTGAACGAGACCATGGCCGAGACGGTCGCGAAAGAGATGCCCTCGCCGGCCGCGATCGCCGCCAATCAATGGCTGCCCGACCGCGAGCTCGCCTACTACAGCGCCGAATATGACCGCACCGGATTCCAGGGCGGCCTGCAATGGTACCGCTGCGGCACATCGGGCGCATTCAACAGCCAGCTCCAATTGTTGGCCGGCCGCACCATCGATGTCCCCTCCTGCTTCGTCTCGGGCAAGCAGGATTGGGGCACTTATCAGCGTCCGGGCGTGTTCGAGGCCATGCAGGCGCGGGCCTGCACGAAGTTGCTCGGCTGCCACCTCGTCGACGGCGCCGGTCACTGGGTGCAACAGGAGCAGCCGGCCGAGGTAAGCCGCCTGCTGCTCGATTTCCTGGCGAAGAGCCGCGGCGTGATTTGACCCTGGAACCCCGCCGCCCTATATATTTTAGAATTATTCTAAACTAGTGAGACAGGGCCGCCGTGAAGAATTTTGCCGATCTGACCGAGCGCGAGGTGCTTGCGGTCGCAATTTCCTCCGAGGAGGAGGACAGCCGCATCTATATGAGCTTCGCCGAAGACTTGAAGGAGCGCTATCCGGACTCCGCCAAGATCTTCGAGCAGATGGCCGAGGAAGAGCGCGGCCATCGTCACATGCTGCTGGAAATGTATGAGCAGCGCTTCGGTCCGCATTTGCCCCCGATCCGCCGCGAGGACGTCAAAGGCTTCCTGCGCCGCCGTCCGGTCTGGCTCACCAAGAACCTGCCGCTCGACACCATCCGACGGGAAGTCGAGACGATGGAATTGCAGGCCGAGCGCTTCTACGTGAAGGCGGCTGAGCAGGCGCAGGATGTCGGCGTGCGCCGCCTGCTCGGCGATCTGGCCGAAGCCGAGAAAGGCCACGAAGAGGTGGCCGCGAAGCTGACCGACCAGATCCTGAGTTCAGACGTGCGCGCGGAGGAAGACCGCACCAACCGGCGCATGTTCGTGCTGCAATATGTGCAGCCAGGTCTCGCCGGCCTGATGGACGGCTCGGTTTCGACGCTGGCGCCGCTGTTTGCGGCTGCCTTCGCCACGCATCAGAATTGGCAGACGTTTCTGGTCGGCCTCGCCGCCTCGATCGGTGCCGGCATCAGCATGGGTTTTGCGGAGGCGCTGTCCGACGACGGCTCGCTGACCGGTCGCGGTTCGCCCTGGCTCCGCGGTCTCACCTGCGGCTTGATGACGACGCTCGGCGGGCTTGGACATACCTTGCCGTATCTCGTGCCCGATAGCTGGGCCAACGCCTTCTGGATCGCGACCGGAATCGCCGGAATCGTCGTGTTCTTCGAATTGTGGGCGATCGCCTTTATCCGCGCGCGCTACATGGACACGCCGTTCCTGCAGGCCGTATTCCAGATCGTGCTTGGTGGCGCGATCGTGCTCGCCGTGGGGATATTGATCGGAGCGGCGTAACAGCCTCACTCTCGGTGTCATGCCCCGCGAGGGCGCAGCATCCAGTACGCCGCGACCTCTCCGTGTCCGATCGGCGCCGGTGGAATACTGGATCGCCCGGTCAAGCCGGGCGATGACTGCGAGTGGTTGCTTGGCTCACCGCGTTCCGTCTTGCTCACATGTCAATCGCGATCAAACGGCGATTGCGGTGCTGGGCCAAACTGCGCATCATTGTTCGAGGACAAGAAGAACAGGAGATGCGCCATGGCCAAATCCGAATGGAGCTTCAAGAGCGCGGTCGCGCTGTCGGCGGCACTGACGGCCAAGAAGGTTTCCGCGGTCGAGCTCACGCAGGATGCGATCGACCGAATCGAACGGCACGACGGCAAGGTCAACGCGATCTGCGTCCGGGATTTCGACCGCGCGCTCGACGCCGCACGCGAGGCGGACGCCGCGTTGGCGCGCGGCGAGCGGAAGCCGCTGCTCGGCCTCCCCATCACGGTGAAGGAATCCTACAACGTCGCCGGCCTGCCCACGACCTGGGGCTGGACGCTGCAGAAAGACTTCAAGCCGGCGGAGGACGCGCTGTCCATCGCCCGGGTGAAGGGTGCCGGTGGCGTCATCCTCGGCAAGACCAACGTGCCCGTGGGTTTGGCGGATTGGCAGAGCTACAACGAGATCTACGGCACGACCAACAATCCATTCGATCTCGGCCGCACGCCGGGTGGCTCGTCGGGCGGCTCGTCTGCGGCGCTCGCGGCAGGCTACGGACCACTCTCGCTAGGGTCGGACATCGGCGGCTCGTTGCGCGTGCCCGCCTTCCATTGCGGGGTCTATGCGCACAAGCCGACCTACAATCTCTGTCCAACACGCGGCCATACGCCGCCGCCATTTCCTGCCATCCCGATGGAGCGCGATATGGCGGTGATCGGTCCGATGGCGCGCAGCGCAGTCGATCTGCCCCTGCTCCTGGACGTGATTGCAGGCCCCGATCATCTGGACCTGGGCGTAGGATACAAGCTCGCGCTGCCGGAGGCGCGACACCGCGCGCTGAAGGATTTTCGCGTGCTGGTGATCGACAGCCATCCGTTGCTGCCTGCGAATGCCGACATTCGCGGCGCCATCGAGAAGCTGGCGGACCAATTGTCGCGCGCAGGTGCGAGCATCACGCGCGAAAGCCCGCTGTTTCCCGACTTCACGGATGCCTCTCGCCTCTACATGCGCATGCTGATGGGTTTTCTCGGCGCCTTCCTTCCGCCGGACATTCTCGCCGGCGCGCGTGCCGGAGCAGCGCAGCTCTCGCCTGAGGACAAGAGCCTTGCTGCCGAGCGGCTGCGCGGCATGACCAGCACACATCAGGCCTGGGTGTTCGACGAAGGCGCTCGGGCCGGCCTGCGCGCGCAATGGCGACACCTGTTCAGGACATTCGATGCGGTGATCTGCCCGATCATGCCGACCCCAGCCTATCCGCATGATCATTCGCCGGAGCAGGAAGAGCGCCGGATCAATATTGATGGCAAGGACTTTGCCTATCCGGACCAGCTTGCGTGGCCCGGCATCGCCACGCTGACGGGCCTGCCGGCAACGGCTGTTCCGCTCGGTCTGTCGAAGGAGGGCCTCCCGGTCGGCGTGCAAATCATCGGGCCCTTCCTCGAGGACCGCACGCCGCTGAAGCTCGCCGAGCTGATCGAACGCGAGTTCGGCGGGTTCGTGCCGCCGCCCTTGTTCAATGACTGAGGGAAATCTCATGAGCAACGACCTCGAACAGCTCACCGCGCTCAACCGCGACTATGTCGCCTCCGTGCAGAATTGCGACGTCAAGCGCTTCGACGAAATTTTGGCGCGGGAGTTCTACTGCTCCAATCCCGACAAGACGCTGGTCGATCGCGAGGCCTTCCTGAAGCAGACGGCGCGGCCGATTGCGATCCGGAATCTCAGGGAGCACGACGTCATCATCCGCATCATGGGCGATTTCGCCATCATCCACGCGGGGACGAGCTACACCAATGCGGACGGCCAGCAGGCCACCGGGCGCTATACCGATTGCTGGGCGAAGGGAGGCGAGACGTGGCTGGCTGTGTCGGCGCACGTGTCGCGGTAAAGAGCGCGTCACACCACACATTCTCCGGGACAGCCAGATATTCGGGAGGCCGCGAGCTCACCGCTCCAGATTCTTCAGCAGCAATTTCAGCGCTGTCGCCGCAAAGGTCTGCATATTGGCCAAGCGGTCGTTGCTGCCCGTCTCCAGCGTCATCACCTCAACTGCGGGCCCGGCGACCGCCATGCAGCTATGGCCCGCCGCATCGCCGTAGCGATTGCCGGTCGGACCGGACGCGCCGGTCTCGGACAGGCCCCAATCGCAGTTGAAACGGCCGCGCATCCGCTCGGCCAGCAGTTGCGCGTAGGGCTCCGACGAGGAACGAAAGCCCTTCATTCCTTCGTCTGAAATATCCATCAGCACGCGCCTGGCATCGCGGGTGTAGACCACGGCGCCGCTGAGGAAATAGGCGGACGCGCCGGGCACCGCGAGAAGGCTGGCCGAGATCAGGCCGCCGGTCGAGGATTCCGCCACGGCAATGGTCTGTTTGCGCGCGATCAGCTTCGCTGCAACCTGTTCCGCAATGCCGACGAGCTCTTTCATTCGTTGACCCCTTATTCCTTCGCAACCGAGCTCGGCCTTTCTAGCATATGACAGCGCCCTTGGCCGAGTTGCAGGCAACGGGCAGGCCTGCTTGAATGGCGGCAAGGCGGAGCGGCCAAGCGCTGCCCGAGAAGGCGCGACGAGGAAACGCGAAGGACACGTCATGGCGTCCCTGATCGCCGGCGGGGTGGATTGCGATGTGCATCCGGCCGTGCCGCATCTGACCAGCCTGCTGCCGTACCTGAACGACTATTGGCGCGATCAGGTGACGACGCGCGGCATGGTCGATCTCATCTCGCAATCCTACCCGCAAAACTCGCCGATCACGGCGCGGCCCGACTGGCGCCCCGGAAGCGGCAAGCCGGGCGAGAGCCTTGCGGACATGCAGCGCCATGTGCTCGATCCCTTTCAGCTCTCGCATGCCATCTGCAATCCGCTCTACGGCGTGCAGATGGTGTTTTCCGAGGATCTGCAGGCCGCCTTCTGCCGCGCTTTGAACGAGTGGCTCACGAAAGAATGGCTCGATCGCGATCAGCGGCTGCGCGGCTCCATCGTGATCCCCACCCAAAGCGTCGAGAAGGCCGTCGCCGAGATCGAGCGCTGTGCGGCGGATCGACGCTTCGTGCAGGTGCTGATGCTGGTGATGGGCGATACGCCGCTCGGCAAGCGCGCGCTATGGCCGATCTACGAGGCAGCAGAACGGCTGGACCTGCCGATCGGCATTCACGCCGGTTCCGCCTATCACAATCCGCCGACCGCCGTGGGCTGGGGTTCCTACCACATCGAGGATTATGCCGGTCAGGCCCAGGCGTTCCAGACCCAGCTCACCAGCCTGATCGTCGAGGGCGTATTCGCCAAATATCCGCGGCTGAAGATGGTGATGCTGGAATCAGGCGTGTCCTGGATCTCGCCCTTTCTCTGGCGCCTTCACAAGTTCTGGCGGGGCGTGCGGATGGAGACGCCGTGGGTTGATCGCGCGCCGCTGGAGATTGTGCGCAGCAACATCCGCTTCTCGTTGCAGCCATTCGACGCGCCGCCGGACGAGGCGACATTAATTCGCCTGTTTGATCATATGCAGTCGGACGAATTAGTCCTATTCTCCACCGACTATCCGCACTGGCAGTTCGACGGCCAGGAGGCGCTGCCCGCAGGTCTCACCCCCGATCTCGTGCGCAAGATCATGATCGATAATCCGCATGCGACCTATCCCCGCCTGACTTAGCCGCTGCCAAAGGAGGCAAGGCGATGAATATTCAGTTCCGCGAAAGCTCCGAAGCCGCTTCCCCACTGACGGTCAAAACCGCAATTGCGGACTGCGACATCCATCCGGCACGCGCGACCCGCGCCGAGCTCTATCCTTACCTCGCCAAACGCTGGCAGCATCATCTCGAAGTCTACGGCGTCCATGCCTATCAGGGCATGATGGAAGGTCCACCCTATCCGAAGGCCCAGCCCAACGCCTCGCGCCGCGACGCCTATCCGCCGGAAGGCGGGCCGCAGGGCTCATCGCTATCCTTCATGCAGAAGCAGCTGCTCGATCCCCACAACGTGCAGCTCGGCGTGCTCAATCCCCTCAACACCGGACAGGGCATCCGCAATCACGAGCTCTCGGCCGCCTTGTGCTCGGCGATCAACGACTGGCAGATCGACAAATGGACCAGCAAGGACAAGCGGCTGAAGGCGTCCATCGTCGTCGGCAATGAGGACGGCCTGTCGGCCGCCGCCGAAATCCGCGAACGCGCCGGCGACAAGAATTTCGTGCAGGTGCTGCTGCTCAGCCGCAATGTCGAGCCGCTCGGCCAGCGCCGCTACTGGCCGATCTATCAGGCCGCGGAAGAGGCCGGCCTGCCCGTCGGCGTCCACGCCTTTGGTTTCGGCGGCAACCCGATCACGCCGTCGGGCTGGCCTTCCTATTACATCGAGGAGATGGTCGGCCATTCGCAGTGCCAGCAATCGGCGCTCGCGAGCCTCGTGCTGGAGGGCGTGTTCGAGCGCTTCCCGAAATTGAAGATGGTGATGATCGAGGCCGGCTTCGGCTGGGCGCCGTCACTGGCGTGGCGGCTCGACAAGGTCTGGCAGCGGCTGCGGAGCGAGGTGCCGCATGTCAAACGGCCGCCGTCCGAATATATCCGCGAGCAGGTGTGGTGGACGACGCAGCCGATGGAGGATCCGGAGCGGCGCGAGGATCTGTTCGACGTCATCAAGTGGATCGGCTGGGACCGGCTGCTGTTCGCGACCGACTATCCGCACTGGGATTACGACGAGCCGTCGCGCGTGCTGCCCGCGGGCGTCAGCGACGACAACCGCGAGGCGTTCTATCTCGGGAATGCGAAGAACCTGTACGGGATCGCTTGATGGCGCGGCATGTGATTGCCGCGGTCGACGAGCTTCCGCCCGGCACGCGAAAATTTCTGGAGATCGACGGACGGCCGATCGCAATCTTCAACATCAAGGGTGAATATTTCGGCCTGATGAACCGCTGCCCGCATCAGGGCGCGGCGCTGTGCGAGGGGCCGCTCATCGGGCTCGCGCAATCGACGGATCCCGGCGAGATCGAATACACCAAGCTCGGCGAAATCATTCGCTGCCCATGGCATGGCTGGGAGTTCGACATCCGCACCGGCCAGTCCTATTGCGACCCCCGCCGCTTCCGCGTGAAGGCCTATCCGGCTCATGTCGAGCCGGGTGCGAGCGTTGTGAAGGGGCCGTATGTCGCCGAGACTGTCGCGGTGAAGGTCGAGAGCGATTACGTCGTGGTGGAGTTGTAGCGAGAAGCAGGTGGCCGGACATGCGCCGGCACGATCTCAGGCTTTATTCTGCGTTGCAGTGATCATCCAATCGCGGAATGCGGCGAGCTTCGGCGCCTCGCGGCGGCCCTCCGGCGCGACCAGGTAGAAGCCGGCATCGGCCGGCAGCGCGATCTTGAAGGGAACCACGAGCCGGCCCTTGACGATGTCGTCCTGGACGTAGGAGGTCCGCCCCATCGCCACGCCGATGCCGTCGATCGCGGCCTGGATGGTCATGAAGATCATGTCGAAGGTGATGCCGGGCTGCCTGGCGATGTCGGCCGGCTGACCTGCCGCGGTCAACCACAGCCGCCAGTCGTCGCTGTTGGCGTTGGAGGTGTGCAGCAGCATGTGGCTCTTTAGGTCCTCCGGACAGCGCAACGGCTTGTCGCCGCGGAGGAGAGACGGGCTGCACACCGGAAACAGCTCGTCTGCCATCAGCCAGTCGGCGCGCAAGCCCGGCCACTGGCCGCGCCCGTAGCGGATCGCGGCATCGACATTGTCGCGCTGGAAGTCGACGAGGCCGGTCGAGGTGGTGATGCGAACGTCGATGCCGGGATGGTGCTCCTGGAAATCGGTCAGCCGCGGCAGCAGCCATTTTGCGGCGAGCGAGGCCAACGTCGAAACCGTCAGCACCTTGTCGTCGTCCTTGCGCAGCAGCCGATCGGTGGCAAGGCGGAGGTCGTTGAAGGCGGCACGGACGCCCGGCAGATAGTCGCGCGCTTCCGGCGTCAGCGCCAGCGCGCGGTTCTGCCGGACGAACAGGCGGATGCCGAGCTCCTCCTCCAGCCTGCGGATCTGATGGCTGATCGCGGTCTGGGTCACGTTCAGCTCGGACGCGGCCAGCGTGAAGCTGAGATGGCGCGCGGCAGCCTCAAAGGCCCGCAATCCATTCAGAGAGGGCAATCTGGCAGTCATCTGGCAGCAGGATACATGACGTTATTTCATGCGAAAGAGTACAAATTGTCGTTTGTCGCAGTGCACCAGGAAGCAGATATTAGCGGTCAACTTAGCTCCAGGAGCTGACAATGTCTACTTTGACCCAGAATTCGATGACAAATCATCATGCGCCCGGCTTGATCCACCAGATCGGCGAGACCCTTCACGTCTGGCACGAGCGCTACCGGACCCGGCGTGAGCTCACCAACTGGTCCGCGCGTGACCTTCAGGACGTCGGGCTGTCCTGGAGCGATGTGGCCTACGAGGCCGACAAACCCTTCTGGCGGGCCTGATTGGCCGCCAGGCCGGCGCCGCCTGACTGTGGGGCGCCGGCGGTCCCTTTTCCCTTTGGTCCCCTTGGGGGCGCGGTGTCATGAGCAGCCTTCGCCTGGAAGATTTGAAGCAGTATTCGGACACGCTGCGCACGCGACACGGCGAGGCGCTGCGCGTGCGCTTCGTCGAGCCGGGCGACACCGAGGAGCTCCAGCACTATTTTCGCTCGCTCTCGACGCGCTCCCGCTACAACCGCTTCTTCGGTGCGATCAGCGAACTGCCGCAGGGCCTCCTCCAGGAATTCCTTCAGGTCGGCGAGCGCGAACGTTTTACCGTGGTCGCGACCATGATGGTGGACGGCTTCGAGACCATCGTCGCCGAAGCGCGCTACGCACTGCATGCCGAAACTGAGACGCTTGAATTCGGCCTGTCGGTTGCCGATCGCTGGCAGGGCCACGGCATCGCCACCGTGCTCATGAAGAATCTTGAATGCCGCGCGGCCGCGCTTGGCGCCGACCACATGTTCGGCGACACGCTACGCTCCAACGCGTCCATGATCTCGCTCGCGCGCAAATCGGGCTGCGCCTTCGTCAAACATCCCGACGATTGGAAGCTGGTGCGCTTCGACAAGGAGATCTCCGTCGCACCGAAAGACATTCCCTGCGCGAGCTGGCGTCTCGTCGCTCTTTCCCGTCAGGCCGATAGCCCCTCAGCCTCGGCCTGACACCACTCGAGCCCGGCCTGGCGAAAACCAGAGCCGGGCATTTTTTTCGCCGCTACTTCCCCGTGAACACCGCCTTGCGCTTCTCGATGAAGGCCTGCACCGCTTCCCTGTGATCGGCGGTTGCGGTCAGGCGGACCAGACGTTCGGCCTCGTGGTCGCGCGCGGTTTCGAAGTCGAACAGCAGGGCCTCGTCGAGATTATCCTTCATGTAGCGCAGCGCGAGGCGCGGACCTCCAGCCAAGGACTTTGCCAGGGCGAAGGCCTCCGCCTGCAATTCGTCATCGGGCACCACGCGGTTGACGAGGCCGATGGCCTCGCACCTTGCAGCATCGACCCGATCGCCGGTGAACAGCAGCTCGCGCGCCCGCGCGGTGCCGACGAGGCGCGTCAACAGCCACGCGATGCCATAATCACCGCTGAGCGCAATGCGCGCATAGCCGGTGGCGACGAAGGCCGATTGCGCGGCGATGCGGATGTCGCACGCCATGGCGATGGCGAGCCCCGCGCCGACCGCCGGCCCCGGCAGCGCCGCGATGGTCGGCTTGCGCACCGACACCAGCGCGCCGGTGAGCAGGCGCTGCCGCTCCTGGAGATCGGCGATGCGATCTTCCAGCGAGATCTCCAGCTTCTTGGGGTCGCGATGTGCGCCCATGCCCTTGACGTTGCCACCGGCGCAGAACGCTTCGCCCGCGCCGGTGATCAGCAGCGCGCCGACATCGGGGTTCTCGCCGCAGGTGCGAATCATCGTGCGTAGCGCCGGGGTCAGGGCGTCTGACAGCGAGTTGCGCGCCTCCGGCCGGTTCAGCGTGATCAATGCGACGCGATCGCGGATCACGCAGAGAAGTTCACTGGTGCCGGTATCGATGATGGTGTCCGTGGTCATGATTCCCGCCCTTGTAGGGTGGGCAAAGCGAAGCGTGCCCACCAATTGCTGTTTCGTCGTTGATGGTGGGCACGGCGCTATGCGCCTTTGCCCACCCTACGGCAGCTTGCCTTCAAAACTTCTCCACCCAAGGCCGCAGCTCCAGCTCCCAGCTCCAGGCGCTGCGCGGCTGCTGCAGCACGTTCCAGTAGCTCGCCGCGATGGCATCGGGATCGAGCATCGAATCCGGCTTCTCCGGCGCTTCCGTGCGCGCTGCGCTCCTGATGCCGCCATCGATCACGAAATGTGCGACATGGATGCCTTGCGGCGACAATTCGCGCGCCATGCTCTGCGCCAGCCCGCGCAGTGCGAACTTGCCCATCGCGAACGGTGCGGACTGTGCATAGCCCTTGACGCTTGCCGAAGCGCCGGTGAACAGGATCGCGCCGTGCTGGTTCGGCAGCATGCGCCTAGCCGCTTGCTGCGCCACCAGGAAGCCGCCATAGGCGCTGACCGCGATCGCCTGCGCCACGTCGGCCGGAACGAGATCGACGAACGGCCCGCGCGCGCGGCCGCTGGCGTTATAGACGACCAAATCGGGCGTGCCGATCTCGCGCTCGACCAGCCCGAACAGGCGCTCGACCTCATCAGGGTCGGTGGCGTTGCAGGCATAGGCCTTGGCGCCGGTCTCGCTGCAGAGCGCGCCGAGCTTCTCGATTTTTCGCGCGGCCAGTGCGACGCGGATGCCCTGGGCGGACAACAGCCGCGCCAGCGAGGCGCTCAGGCCTTCGCCGGCGCCGACGATGAGAGCGATTTTGTATTTCGGGTGTTCCATGACGTGATCTCTCGGAGACGGGAAGCCGCTGATCTATGCACGGTCCGCACGGACAACCAGCCGGGTCGATCACAATTCCGCAGAGCGAATTGCTCCCACGCGGCGATCATGCCTCCCTGACAATTTGCGGCTTTATCCGCTTTCGCGACTGGAGCATGATCGACATCATCTCAAGCGGCAAGCGCCAAATCAGCGCAAAATGACCGCAAGGCGGAAACAAAGAGGACGATCATGCACAAGCCGGCCCCCGCGCAGGCAAAACAGGTCGCGGCCGCACCATCCGGACTGCTGGCTCCCGATACCACCGGCATGAATTTCTACCGCGGCGATCAGGCCCTCACCGATCTTCTGCGCATTCATCTGCCGGAGACGCTATTCCGCCACATCGAGCCGCATCTCGATCGCCTCGGTGAACTCGCCGGTGGCACGCTCGACGACTGCGCGCGGCTTGCCGACCGGCACACGCCGGTGCTGCACCAGCGCGACAAGTTCGGCCGCGACGTGCAGTGGATCGAATACCACCCGGCCTATCGCGAGCTGGAGAAGGCAGCCTTTGGCGAGTTCGGCATCCACGCGCTCTCGATCCGCAAGGGCATCATGGGCTGGCCGGACAAATATCCCGTCGTCGCCAAGCACGCGTTCACCTTCCTGTTCAACCAGACCGAATTCGGCATGGGCTGCCCGATCAACGTCACCGATGGCTGCGCCAAGCTGCTCGCGAATTTCGGAAGTGACGAACTGAAGGCAAAATATCTGGATGGCCTGACCCAGACCGACATGAGCAAGCTGACCCAGGGCGGCCAGTTCATGACTGAGAAGGAAGGCGGCTCCGACGTCGGCACGCTGACCACGACGGCCGTGCAGGAAGGCGACCATTGGCGCCTCACCGGCGAAAAATGGTTCTGCTCCAACGCCGACGCAAAAGTCGTAATGCTGCTGGCGCGCCCCGAAGGCGCCGGCCCCGGCACGCGCGGTGTCGGTCTGTTCCTGATGCCGCGCTTCCTCGACGACGGTTCGCAGAACCACTACCGGATCGTGCGTCTGAAGGACAAGCTCGGCACGCGCTCGATGGCTTCGGGTGAGATCAAGCTTGAAGGCGCGATCGCCTATGCGGTTGGCAAGCTCGACCGCGGCTTCGTGCAGATGGCCGAAATGGTGAACTCGTCGCGGCTTTCAAATGGCGTCAAATCCACCGCGCTGATGCGGCGGGCCTACCATGACGCGATGACGGTGGCGAAAAACCGCGTGGTGTTCGGCAACCGCATCATCGACCTGCCGCTGGGCCGGCGCCAGATGCTGAAGATCATGCTGCCGGTCGAGCAGGCGTTGTCGATGAGCTTTCTCGCCGCGGACGCGCTCGACCGCGCCGAGGCCGGCAGCCAGGACGCGGCCGCGCTGCTGCGCATCCTGACCCCCACGCTGAAATTCCGCGCCACGCGCGATGCGAGAAAAGTGTGCGGTGATGCGCTCGAGATGCGCGGCGGCATCGGCTATATCGAGGAATTCGCGACCGCTCGCCTGCTGCGCGACGCGCATCTCGGCTCGGTCTGGGAAGGCACCGGCAACATCGTCGCGATCGATGCGCTGAGGCGCGCGGTCGGCCGCCACGGCGCCGAATCCGCGCTCGCCGCCGATCTGCACGCCCGCCTCGATGACAGCCCCTCGGTGCCGCAGGCCTGGCGCGACCGGCTGCACACCCTCACCGATCGCGCGGTCGGCTTCGCACGCGAGGTCGCAGGGAAGGCCGACAATGAGGCCGATGCGCGCCGCGCCACCAGCCTGCTCTATCATGTCGCCAGTGCCGTCGCGCTCGCCTGGGAGGCACATCGTATTCACGACATGCGTGGCGATGCGCGAAGGCTGTTGTTGTCGCGGCTCGTCATCGATCACCGGGTGTCGCCGAGCGATCCGTTCCGGCTGACGGAAAATGCCGTGCAGCAGAAGATCGCCGCGCTGCTGCTCGGCGATCGTGATGCCGGCATGAGCGAGGTTGGCGAACTGGTCCTGGCAGCGTAGGCTGCACCCGCGTTCAAGCAAGAAAAGCGATAGGGAGTGCTCGATGAAGGCCGCCGTCCTCCATGAAGTCAACAAGCCCCTGGTCATCGAGGATGTCAGCCTGCCGAAGCCCGGCCCGCGCGAAGTCCTGATCCGGACCTCGGTCGCAGGTCTCTGCCACTCCGATCTGCACTTCATGGAAGGTCTTTATCCGCATCCGCTGCCCGCGGTGCTCGGGCACGAGTCCGCCGGTGTCGTCGAGCAGGTCGGCTCCGACGTGACTTATGTGAAGCCCGGCGATCATGTCGTCACCTGTCTTTCGGTGTTCTGCGGCACCTGCGACAATTGCACCACGGGCCGGACGGTGCTCTGCACCGACACCACGGTAAAACTGCTGCCGGGGGCTTCCAATCGGATGCAATGGACCCGCTCCGAGAAGCTGCATCAGTTCCTCAACCTGTCGTCCTTCGCCGAACAGATGCTGGTGCACGAGAACGCGATCGTCAAAATCCGCAAGGAGATGCCGCTCGATCTCGCCGCGCTGATCGGCTGCGGCGTCATCACCGGCTACGGCGCGGTCGTGAACACGGCAAAGGTAACGGCCGGCGAGACCGTGGCCGTGATCGGGTGCGGCGGCGTCGGCATGGCCGCGATCAACGGCGCGCAGATCGCGGGCGCCGGCCGCATCATCGCCATCGACACCAATCCGGCCAAGCTCCAGCTCGCGACCAAGCTGGGCGCGACCGACATCATCAACCCCGCCGACGGCGACGTCGTGAAGCAGGTGCGCGATCTCACCAATGGCGGCGTGCATCATTCCTTCGAGGTGCTCGGCCGCAAGGAGACCGCCGAGCAGGCCTTCGGCATGCTCGCCTCGGGCGGCACGGCCACCATCGTCGGCATGATTCCGTTCGGCCAGAAGATCGAGCTGCATGGCTTCGACTTCCTGCGTGAACGCAGGATCCAGGGCTCATCGATGGGCTCGAACCATTTTCGCGTCGACATGCCGCGACTGGTGGATTTCTACCTGCGCGGCCGGCTGCATCTGGAGGACTGGATCTCCGCGAAACTGAAGCTTTCCGAGATCAACGAAGGTTTTGCCAACATGAAGGCCGGCAAGACGCTGCGCAGCGTGATCATGTTTGACAGCTGATGGCCGGATGAAGCGGGACGCTCAGGATCGAGGCAACTGGTCCGGGCCGGCCAGGTCGCAACGCGACTCTTTCAGGAGCAGCAGCGCCGCAGCTGTGACGAGACCCGTGGTGAGCAGGTACACGGGCGATATGTTCAAACCGGGCCCTTGGATGACCAGATAAGCGAGCAATCCCGCGGTTGACGCGCTGAAGCCGAGCCAGGCAAGCCTCGGAAAGCGAAATCCACGCTCGCCGTGCCAAAGATCAAGCACGAGGTAGTACACGAGAAGGCTGTTGCAGAGTGCCGCCGGCAGCACGCCCAAGACGATTCCGCTTTCGAACGCGAGATAGGAAAGCACGCCGCTGACCTGAGCAATCACCGCGAAGGCCACATAGCGCGGATTGAGGCAGGCCAGCGCGATCGACGCAAGTTCGAAGGCGTAGAAATACCGCTCGTGCATCTTAGGGAGCAGGTACGGCATGAGCATCAGCGATACACATGCTGCGAGGAGAATAAACTCCGGCCCCGTCCGTTGAGAGCGCGCGATGAAGATCGACAAGGCGAGCCCGCTCGCAGCCGCGAGCACCATGCCGACGGCGACCCCGATCGTGTACGGCATTCCCCCGGCCAACACCCAGATGTTGGCCGCGTTCATGGTGAGGCGATTGAAGGTGTGAGCCTGGTCCAGATAGACCGCGAGCACGGAGGCCAAGGATCTGCCGGCGACGAGAGCCGGAATGGCGAGAACCACATAGATCCCAGGAACGGTGGCGAGCCATGCCGGGTGGATCCTGCGGCGCAGAATCATGCCGAGCACGAAGGGTCCCAGGAACACGCCCTGAGCCTTCATCGAAAAGGCCATCGCAAATGACGCAACGCCGTTTCGATCCCGCATGAACAGCGCGACGGAAACCAGCGTGAAGAAGGTCCAGATCGAATCACTCTCCGCCCACATTGCGCCGTTGAAGATCACCGTCGGTGCAAGCCAAACAGCGCAGAAGGCCAGGGAGGCGCGCAATGGCAGCCTTGTCGCTCTCCAGACGATCTGGGCCACGGCGATCGCGCAGCCCAATTCGAATACTACCGAGATCGCTTTCACGAGGGAAAGTGGCTCGCCTAGCCAATCAAATCGGGCGGCAATCAGCAGGAGGTAGCTGTAGAACGGCGTGTAGTTGGTAAAGGCTTCGGCCAGCCCGGCGACTCCGTGATCGCGAGCAAAGACATACCAGGGAATCAGATGCTGAATGGCGTCGTCGGTCGCGTGCTTCCGGGCGACGTAGCGGAGCGCAAGGCCCAGGAGTCCGCATCCGATCGTTACGGCAATTGCAAGCCGCCAACTCTTTGGCAGCGTCTTGCCCGGGTTGACGTCATGCCCGCGGATCGCGTCGTTTCCAACAATCTCTTTTGTCACGCGAGCACTCGTGAGGCCCCATTTTCGTGACCTAACCTCTACGAGCCATCAATTCATAGTCGTATAACGTCTGGTTTCGCAGGTCTTAAGATTGCCGCGAAACGGTTGCTTGGTTAGCGAATGCTTTAGAGGAATTGACGATCATCGAAAGGCCGCCAGCGGGAAGGTAAGCCCAGCAAGACTGGATCTTGACCAACTGACGAACTGCTCTGGGCATGTCGACGGAGCCTGGAGCGGAATTACCGCTGCAAATGTCGCGTAAAGATCCGCACCACATGACCCCTGACCCTCGGCGCCTCGTCGTAGAGGTCTGAGGCGAGCCGCTCGATGGTCTCGCGCAGCGACAGGAACTGAGCCTGCCGCGCGCTGCTTTCGGTGCCCTGCATACCCGCAAGCTCGTCCATCGCGGCGTCGCTGATCTGGCACTGCACGACCTCGCCGTCATTCAGCATTGTGAAGCGAAAGGCAAGCCGTTCGAGATCATGGCCAATGATCCTGTCGCGCATGAGTGGCATCAAGTCGTCCCGGTCGACCCCCGCGCCGAAAATGCCGAAAATCCCGCTGCTTGTCAGCAGCAAAGGCAAGCCTTCGCCTACTGGAACGCAACTTCGGCAAAACTGCGGAGCTTTCGCGAATGCAGCCGCTCGGATTCCTGCTGCTTGAGCCGTTCCAGCGCCTTCAAGCCGATCTCGAGATGCTGGCCGACACGGCGGCGGTAGAATTCACTGGCCATGCCTGCGAGCTTGATCTCTCCGTGCAGAGGCTTGTCCGAGACGCACAGCAGCGTGCCGTAGGGGACGCGAAAGCGGTAGCCGTTGGCGGCAATCGCGGCCGATTCCATGTCGAGCGCAACCGCGCGCGAATGCGACAAGCGACGAATGACATCGCGCCCGCTGATCTCCCAATTACGGTTGTCGACGCTCGCGACGGTGCCGGTCCGCATCAGGCGCTTGAGCTCGAACCCTTCGAGCCCGGTGACGTCCTCGACCGCCTCCTCGAGCGCGACCTGCATCTCCGCGAGCGCCGGGATCGGCACCCACAGCGGCAACTCACGATCGAGCACATGATCCTCGCGCACGTAGCCATGGGCGAGCACGTAGTCGCCGAGCCGCTGCGTGTTGCGCAGGCCCGCGCAATGGCCGAGCATCAGCCATGCATGGGGTCGCAGCACGGCAACATGGTCGGTGACGTTGCGCGCGTTGGACGGACCGGTGCCGATGTTGATCAGGGTGATGCCGCGATAGCCGGGCGCGACCAGATGGAAGGCTGGCATCTGCGGCGCGCGCGCGGGCGCAACGCCTGTCGTCGCGCCGCCGCTGCGCGTGATCACGTTGCCTGGAGCAACGAAGGCGTCGAGGCCGGCCTCGCCAGCCTGAAGCCGCTGCTGGCAGAGCTGCGCGAAGGCGTCGACGTAAAACTGGTAGTTGGTGAAAATCACGAAGTTCTGGAAATATTCGGGGTCCGTGCCTGTGTAATGGTAGAGCCGGCGCAGCGAGTAATCGACACGAGCCGCCCGAAACAGAGACAGCGGTTCGGGCGCGCCGGGCTGAAGCTCGAAAGTGCCGTCGGCGATGGCGTCGTCCATGGTGGCCAGATCAGGCACGTCGAACGCATCGCGCAGCGACCGCGTCACCGGCGAATTCTCGCTGGTGGTGATGGCGGCTTCGATGTTGATGTCGCGGCGATAGGCGAAATGAACCGGGATCGGTTCGCTGGACTGGCCGATTTCGACCGGGACGCCGTGGTTCTGGATCAACAGCCCGATCTGCTCGGTCAGATAGGTCCGGAACAGATCCGGACGCGTGACGCTGGTCTCGTGCACACCGGGCCGCGCGACGAAGCCGTAGGCGAGACGCGAATCCAGCCGAGCATGCGTCGCGGTGGTGACACGGACGAAGGGATAGAAGGCCCGCACCCGCGTCGTGATTGCCTCGCCGTTGACGTAAGCTTCGAACCGGTCACGCAGGAACTTCGTGTTGCGCTCGTAGATCTCTTCGAGGCGGGCGACGGCGAGGCCGGCGTTGGAGAAGGATTCGGTGGCGACCGAGGGTGGGGATTGGATGGATTGCATTGTTCGACGCCGGGTTGCTGGGGCTGAATCGAACTATAGCAAGAAAACTAAAGCAAGAAAGAAGCCCCCGTCATTGCGAGCGTAGCGAAGCAATCCAGAAATCTCGCCGCGGAGGCAACCTGGATTGCTTCGCTACGGTCGCAATGACGAAAGAGGCGAGGACGCGCTTTCGCGCGTCACTTCTCCCGGAACGCGCGCATGAACTGGTCGTGCAGCGGCTTCATCAGATAGGACAGCATGGTGCGGTCGCCGGTCTGGACGAAGGCTTCCGCCGGCATGCCGGGGATCAGCCTGGAGTCACCGAGCTTGGCGACCTCTTCTGCGGACAGCGAGACGCGGATGGTGTAGTAGCTCTGGCCGGTGCGCTGATCGGTGGTGACGTCGGGCGAGACGCGGCTGACGACGCCGTTGAGCTCCGGCGTGGTGCGCTGGTTGAAGGCGGACAGGCGCAGCAGCGTCTTCTGGCCGATCTGGAGCTTGTCGATATCGACCGGATTGACCTTGGCCTCGACCTGGAGATCGTCGGCCTGCGGCACGATCAGCATGAGGGCGTCGCCAGCGGTGATGACGCCACCAACGGTATGCACGGTCGATTGCAGCACCATGCCGTCCTGCGGCGCGCGGATGTCGACGCGGCGAAGCTGGTCCTCGGCGGCGACCTTGCGCTCGATCATTTCGCCGATCTTGTCGTTGGTCTCGCGCAGATCCTTGGAGACCTCGCTGACCATGTCCTTGTCGACCTGGATGATCTGGAGCTCAGTCTCGGTGATCTTGCCCCTGGCCTGCGCGCGCGAGGCGATGTATTGCGCGCGCTCGCCGTTGAGGCGGGCGGTATCGCGTTCGAGCGTGGTCAGGCGGGAGATCTGCACCAGGTGCTTGTCATAGAGATCGCGGACACCGACGAGCTCCTGCTGCACCAGCGAGATTTCTCTGTCCTTGGCCCGCTCCTGCGCGGAGAGGCCCTCGATCTCCTCGTTGAGCTGCTGGATGCGCTCGCGCAGCTGCGCCTTCTGGCCGGCGCGTCCGTTGACGCGGACGTCGAACAGCTTGGTTTCGGCGGAGAGCAGCGCCTTGACGTCGGGATCGTTGCCGCGATCGAGCAGCGCTTGCGGGTAGTCGATCCTGTCGATACCGCGCTGCTCGGCCTGGAGCCGTGCCGCACGCGCCTGCGCCGCGTCGAGATTCTTGGTGACGATGGCAAGGTTGGCCTTGGTGACGGTGTCGTCGAGCCGCACCACGATGTCGCCGGCCTTGACCAGGTCGCCATCGCGCGCACGCAACTCGCCGACGACGCCGCCGGTCGGATGCTGCACCTTCTTGACGTTGGATTCGACCACAATCTGACCCGGCGCGATCAGCGCGCCCGAGATCTGCACGGTCGACCCCCAGCCGCCGAGGCCGACCAGGAGGACCAGCACGATCCCAAGCCCGAGCATGAGGTGGAACCGGATCGACTGCCGTACGGTCCGCTTCGCGGCAGGCTTCGCGCCGCCGAGCGCCATCGTGCTCATGCCTTGGCTCCGCCTTCGCTGACGATCTTGATCGGGGCCGGCGGCGTCACCCGCGGCTGAAGCACTTGGGCGAGCACCTGTTCCTTCGGCCCGAAGGCCTGCATGCGACCGTCGCGCAGCACCAGGATCTGGTCGACCGCTTCGACGCCGATCGGGCGGTGCGCCACCACGATGACGATCGCGCCGCGCTCGCGCGACGCGCGGATGGCGCGGGTCAGCGCTTCGTCGCCTTCGGTATCGAGATTGGAATTGGGCTCGTCGAGCACGATCAGGAACGGGTTGCCATAGAGCGCGCGCGCCAGCGCCACCCGCTGCGCCTGGCCCGCGGAGAGCGCCGTGCCCTGCTCGCCGACCTGCGTGTTGTAGCCCTCGCGCATCTTGATGATCATCTCGTGCACGCCGGCTTCCTTGGCGGCCGCGATGATGCCGTCAGAGGTGGCCTCGGGGTCGAAACGGCTGATGTTCTGCGCGATGGTGCCGCCGAACAATTCGACGTCCTGCGGCAGATAGCCGATATGGCGCCCGAGCATGTCCGACGACCATTGGTCGAGCGCCGCGCCGTCGAGCCGCACCTTGCCGCGGACCGGTTGCCAGACGCCGACCAGCGCACGAATCAGCGACGACTTGCCGGAGCCGCTCGGTCCGATCACGCCAAGGCCGTTGCCGGCTTCGAGCGCAAAGGTGACGTCCTGCACGATGAGGCGCTGGTCGCCCGGGGGCACCATGGCGATGCCTTCGACCGAGAGGCGGCTGGTGGGCGCCTGCAACTGGGTCGGCATCGTCTGCGCCGGCATCTGCTCCAGTAGGCGGGTCAGGCGGTGCCAGCTCTGACGTGCCGCGACAAAGGATTTCCAATGCGCGATCGCGAGGTCGACCGGCGCGAGCGCACGTGCCGAGAGAATCGAGCCGGCGATGATGATGCCGGCGGTCGCCTCCTGGTGGATGACGAGATAGGCGCCGACCGCGAGCACGGCCGATTGCAACATCATGCGCAACACCTTTGCGACCGCGCCGAGACCGCCGGCGACGTCGCTCGCACGCTGGTTGCCGTCGAGATATTTTTCGTTGGCCTCGCTCCAGCGCGCGTTCATCCGCCCCGCCATGCCCATCGACACCATGACTTCGGCATTGCGGCGGCTGGCCTGGGCGAGATCGTTGCGCTGGGCGGCAAGCCCCATCGCCTCGCGCGCCGGCTGGCGGGACATGAACTCGGTGACCAGCGTCAACCCGACCAGGATGACCGCGCCGACCAGCGCGGTGACGCCGATCATGACGTGGAAGGCGAAGCAGATGGCGAGATAGAGCGGCAGCCAAGGCAGGTCGAAGAACGCGCTCGGGCCCATGCCGCCGAGGAAGGAGCGGACATTGTCGAGATCGCGCAGCGGCTGAAGCCCCTCGTTGCGGCTGCCGACCAGCAGCGGCAGGCGCACGATGGTGTCGAACACCCGCTTGTTCAAGGCTTCGTCCAGCGCGGTGCCGACCCGGCCCAATATCCGGTTGCGGATCATGTCCAGCACGCCCTGCGCCATGTAGAGGAAACTGGCGAGGACGATCAGGCCGACCAGGGTTGGAATGCTGCGGCTCGGCAGCACCCGGTCGTAGACCTCCAGCATGAAGATCGACCCTGTCAGATAGAGCAGGTTGATCATGCAGCTCATCAAGCCGACGCCGACAAAGGCCGTGCGACAGGCGCGCAGCGCATCACCGAGCTCTGAGCGGCGGACGCCGGGAACGGCTGCCATCAGTCTGATCTCTTTCGGGTAGGGGCCAAAGCCCCTGATTTCAAAGGCAAATTCAGGAGTAATTGACCCGGATTAACATCGCGTTTGCGCTCATCGCCCAACGCAGTCGAATACCCGGGACCCCCTATGGCCCACATCACCCCCGACCGGCCTTGCACGCAAGTCCGGAATCTCACGATCTTGCGGCTTTTTCTTGCAGACATGTCACCTCTCCCCGGGCGGGGAGAGGTCAAAAGTTCGATCAATCGAACTCGGGCGCCATTAAAACCGGCCGCCGCCGCGGACCAGCCGTACCACCAGCAGCAGAATGACCGCGCCGATCGCGGAATAGACGATCTCGGATATCAGCCCGGTGCCGATGCGAATGCCGAGCTTCGGAAACAGGAAGCTCGCCACCAGCGCGCCGGCGATGCCGACCACGATGTCGCCGATGATGCCGAACCCGGTTCCGCGCACCACCTTGCCGGCCAGCCAACCAGCGACGAGGCCGACGAACAGGATGACAAGCAAACCTTCATTGGAAATGTACATAAGTGAGGTCCCTCTGCGTGAACGGTTCCATGGAAGCGGAACTTGGATGAACGAGGTCTGAATGCTGTTCCCCCGTTCCCCGCTGCGGTCCAAATATCACGACAGCGCGGTGACCGGCTCCGCCAGCACGCAGCGTGCCGCCCGGCCCGGCCCGACCTCCACATTCCCTGGCAGTTGCTCCAGACAGCGCGGCTGGGCTACGGCGCAGCGGGGCGCAAAGGAGCAGTTGTGCGGCCTCTCGCCAAGCGACGGCGGGGCGCCGGGGATGGTCTCGAGCCGCTGTCCCCGCTTGGCCCCGTGGACGGTCGAGGCGAGCAGGCCCTTGGCATAGGGATGCACCGGCGAGCGGACGATGTCGCGAAGCGTGCCCTGCTCCACGATCTGACCGGCATACATCACCGCGACCCGGTCGCAGATCTCGATGGCGACGCCGATGTCGTGGGTGACGAAGATGACGGACATGCCGAACTCGCGCTGCAGCTCGCGCAACAGCAGCAGGATCTGGATCTGCACGGTGGCATCGAGCGCCGTGGTCGGCTCGTCCGCGAGCAATATCTTGGGCCGGCACGCGAGCGCCAGCGCGATCATCGCGCGCTGACGCATGCCGCCGGACATCTCATGCGGATAGGCATCGAGCCGCCGTTTTGCGGAAGGAATGCGCACGACCTCGAGCATTTCGAGTGCGCGCGCTCTGCCCTCCGCGTAAGACTTGCCTTCGTGACGCACGACGCTTTCGGCGATCTGCGTCCCGATGGTGTAGACCGGATCGAGCGCAAGCGCAGGCTCCTGAAAGATCATCGACACCGTCTGGCCGCGGAACGACGACAGCTGCTCGTCGTTCATGGCCAGCACGTCGCGGCCCATGACGTTGACCTTGCCCGTGATCTGCGTGCGCTTCTTCGGCAACAGCCGCATCAGCGCACGCAAGGTCACGCTCTTGCCCGAGCCGGACTCGCCGAGCAGGCCCAGCACCTCGCCGTCGCCGAGCGAGAGGCTGAGATCGTTCACGGCATAGACCGTGCGCTCGCCGGTGAAGCGGATGTTGAGGCCTGAGATCTCGACGAGCTTTGTCATGACGGAAGCTTCGGCAGCCTGTCGTGGTAGTCGGTGGCCCGCTGGAATGCGGCACCGATGGTGAGCAAGGTCGCCTCATCGAACGAGCGGCCGATCAACTGCATGCCGATCGGAAGTCCGCTCTTGGTGAAGCCCGAGGGCACCGTGAGCGACGGCAGGCCGAGATAATTCACCGGGCGGGTGAACAGCGTCAGCCGCTGCAACAGCGCCGGCGCGTTCGGCCCGCCGCCGACGTCGCTCTCCTCGATCGTCGGCGCCGGCACCGGGGACGCCGGCGCGATAATCGCGTCGACACCTGATGTCGCAGCGTTGTGCGCGGCGAGCGCAGGTCCGCGCCAGCGCATCGCCTCGAGGTAGGTGATGGCGGGGACCGCGAGCCCGTTCTGAAGCCGCATCAACACCTGTGGGCCGTAATCCTGCGGCCGCTCGATCATCCAGCGCTTGTGGAAGGCGGCGGCTTCGGCTGCAAGCACGAGCTGGCTTGCCGAGGACAATTGCCGCTGGTCGGGCAGCTCGACCGTGACGATGTCGGCGCCCTCACGCTTGAGCACCGCGATGGTCTCGTCCAGCACGCGCGCGACCTCGCCGTCGAGATCGTCGACATAGAAGGACGAGGGGACGCCGATCTTGAGGCCCTTCAGCGAGCCCTTGGTCGCGCCGACATAGTCGGACAGCGGCTCACGGCTCGTGGTCGAATCCTCGGGATCAGGGCCGGCCATCAGCGCCAGCAGCAGCGCGCAATCCTCGGCGGTGCGGGCGAGCGGCCCGACCGTGTCGAGCGACTGCGACAGCGGCATCGCGCCGGCGCGGCTGACCCGGCCAACGGTGGTCTTCAATCCCGTCACGCCGCAGAAATGCGCGGGCATGCGGATCGAGCCGCCGGTGTCGGAGCCGAGCGCGGCATAGGTCAGTCGCGCCGCGACCGCCGAGCCCGAGCCCGACGACGAGCCGCCGGTGATGTGCGCCACGTTCCAGGGATTGCGAACCGGGCCGTAATGGGCGTTATGGCCGGTCGGGCCATAGGCGAATTCGGCGAGATGCAACGTGCCGAGCCGAACCTGGCCAGCGTCCTTCAGCCGCTGCAAGGCGGTGGAGGTGACGGTCGGAACGAAATCGCGGCGGATCAGCGAGCCGCAGGTCGCGACGTGGCCGGCGTCGTAGTACATGTCCTTGTGCGCGAGCGGCACGCCGTGCAGCGGACCGCGGACTTCGCCCTTGGCGAGTTCTGCGTCGGCAGCATCGGCGGCCTTCAGCGCCGCCTCTGCCTCAATCGACATGAAGGCGTTGAGATGCGGCTGCCACTGCGCGATACGATGCAGCAGCGCACGCGTCACCTCGTGCGAGGACACCTGCTTCATCGCGATCGCGCGCGCAACCTCGGTAAGCGTCATCAATTCGGGCTCGGTGCTCATTTCGAGAGCTTCGCAGTCTGCGCGATCGGATAGAGCGCGGGCTCGAGATCGAACGGCAACGTGCCGGCAATGGCGGCAAAGCCCTCGAAGGCCGGTCCGATGGAGTTGGAGATGCGCGTCGCAATCTCGTCGTCAACGGGAACACCGGCGACCTGTGCCGTCGCCTTGATCTCTTTTGTCGTCGGTCTCGTCATGCGGTTTCCTCCTTCGGCGCGCGGCTATGGCCTGAACCCGGGATCGCCATGTAGCACGCGGCCTCGTGGCCCATTCTATCGAGCGCGGTGAGTTTTGGTGTCGCATTTGCGCAGAGCGGCTCCGCAAACGGGCAACGGGTGTGGAAGCGGCAGCCCGAAGGTGGATCGATCGGATTGGGCGGATCGCCCGTGATCGGCGGCGTCTCGGTGCGGCGGTCCGGATCCGAGGACGGCATCGCAGCAAGAAGTGCGCGTGTATAGGGATGTGCCGGCTGGTCCCAGACCTGGTCGACCGGGCCGAGCTCGACCACCTCGCCGAGATACATCACCAGCACACGATCGCTGATGTAGCGCACGACGTTGAGATCATGGCTGATGAAGAGATAGGTCAGCCCGAACTCGCTCTTGAGATCGGCAAGCAAATTGAGCACCTGCGCCTCGACCGATTTGTCGAGCGCGGAGACCGCTTCATCGAGAATCACCAGACGCGGCGACAGCGCCAGCGCACGCGCGATGTTGACGCGCTGGCGCTGGCCCCCCGAGATCTCATGGGGGTAGCGGTTGGCGAAATTTGCAGGAACCAGGCCCACCTTGCCTAGCAGCTCGCGCGCCAGCGCGCGTGCGGCGCCGTCGGCCATGCCGTGCACCTTCGGGCCGAAGGCGATCGATTCCTCGATGGTCAGGCGCGGATTGAGCGAGGCGTAGGAATCCTGGAACACCATCTGCATGCCGCGGCGCAGCTCGCGCAAGGAGAGCGACTGGCCGACGCTCATGCCGTCATAGATGATGTCGCCGGTATCGCGCGGCATCAGATGCATGAGCAGCCGTGCGGTGGTCGACTTGCCGCAACCGGACTCGCCGACGATGCCGACGGTCTCGCCCTTGGCGACGGTGAACGAGACATTATCAACCGCACGCACGGTGCGCTTTGCGGCGAACAGGCCGCCACGAACCGGGAAATGCTTGGTCAGGCCGTTGACCTGGAGCAGCGGCTGCGCGACGCCGCCGCGGTCCTCGACCGGTTCCAGCATCGCGACGGAGACGTTGGTTTCGCTCATGGCTAGTTCCTGATGTCCATGGCGCTGCGCAGGCCGTCCGAGAGCAGGTTGAAGCAGATCGAGACCGCGAAGATCATTGCACCGGGCAATGCCGCGACCCAGGGGTTGACGTAGATCGCGGTGCGCAAGGTGTTCAGCATCAAACCCCATTCCGGCTCAGGCGGCTTGGTACCGAGGCCGAGGAAGGACAGGCCCGCCGCAAGGATCATCGAGACCGAGATCAGGCTGGTGGCATAGACGAAGATCGAACCGAGCACATTGCCGAGGATATGCACGCGCATGATGGTGAATGGACCGGCACCGGAGGCACGCGCGGCGTCGACGAAGTCCATGTTGCGCACGCCTGTCGTGACGCTTTCGGCGACGCGGGTGATCTGCGGCACGAACACGACGGTCAACGACACGATGGAATTGAGGATGCCCGCGCCCAGCGCGCCGGAGATCGCGATCGCCAGCAACACGGACGGAAAGGCGTAGAACACGTCGATCGTACGCATGATCGCGGTGTTGAGCTTGCCGCCGACATAGCCGGCAACGAGGCCGAGCGAGGTGCCGATGCAAAAGGCGAGGATCACAGGCAAGATGCCGATGAGGAGCGACAGCCGGCCGCCATAGATCAGTCGCGCCAGCATGTCGCGGCCAAGCTCGTCGGTGCCGAGCGGGTAGCCGGTTGTGCCAATGTGCCGAAGGCGGCGGATCATCGAGCCCTTGTAGGGATCTTCCAGACCGAGCCACGGCGCAACGATCGCGGACAGGAAGATCAGCAGCAGCACCAGCGCGCAGACCATGCTGACCTTGTCGCGCCGGATACGGCGGCCGACGGTCGCCCAATAGCCGCGCGCCTTGCTCGCAGGCGCGGACTGAAGCGCGGCATCGCTGGTGACAGACAACGGAAGCTCGCTCATCGCTAGCCCCGCTTGATGCGTGGGTCGATCGCGGCTTGCGCGATGTCGACCAGCAGATTGAGGAAGACGAAGAACAGCGCCAGGATCAGGATCGTGCCCTGGAGCAGCGGCAGGTCGCGCTGGAAGATCGCCGAATTGAGCAGAAAGCCCGAGCCCGGCCAGGAGAACACGGTCTCGATCAGGATCGAGCCGCCGAGCATGTAACCGAGCTGAAGTCCCATCACTGCGAGCGCGGTGGGCGCGGCGTTCTTGATGACGTGGCGGAATACGCCGCGCTCATGCAGGCCTTTTGCACGCAGCGCCTCGACGAAATCCTGGCTGAGAATGTCGCCGGTCAGCGCGCGCACCGTGCGGGTGACGATGCCCATCGGGATCACCGAGGTCGTGATCGCCGGCAGCACGAGGTATTGCAAATGCGCCCAGTCCCAGGCCCAGGCGGCCGAGCCGCCGGGTCCGGCGCCGACGGCGGGCAACCAGTTCAGCTGGACCGAGAAGATGATGACGAGCACCATGCCAAGCCAGTAATGCGGCACCGAAACGCCGGCGATGGCAAAGGACGTCGCCAGCTTGTCGATCCAGGTCTCGCGGAAATAGCCGGCGATCAGGCCGAGCAGGACGCCCATGGTGAAGCCGATGATGGCCGCCGCAATCGCCAGCGTGACGGTGTTGCTGACCGCGCGCATGACCTCGGCCAGCACCGGGCGCCCGGTCGCAATGGAATTGCCGAGATCGCCATGAAGCGCACGGAGCAGCCAAAGCCCGAACTGCACCGGCAGCGGGCGGTCGAAACCGTAGGCGGTACGGAGCTGCGCGGCGAGCTCCTGCGAGGCATCGGCCGGCAGCACGGCGACGAGCGGATCGCCCGGCGTGATGTGCACGAGCAGAAAGCACACCAGCGCGACGCTGATGACGATCGGGACGACGTAGACGATGCGTCTGGCGATATAGGCGAGCACTGCAGTTCTTTCTTCCTTCTCCCCTTGCGGGAGAAGGTGGCGCGAAGCGCGGATGAGGGGTTGTTTCCGCGAGTACAGCTATTCCTAATGAGAGATGGTCACTCGCGGAGAGAAACCCCTCACCCGGCTTCGCTTTGCGAAGCCACCCTCTCCCGCAAGGGGAGAGGGTGCACTGCGTATGCGCGCGAACTACTGCATCGACACCAGCGAGAAGTCGATGAACCAGCTCTTTGGCTGCACCACGCCTGTCACCTTCGGGCTGATGGCGCGGGGGCCGACATCGTGGGCGACGTAGAGGAAGGCCGCGTCGTCGACGGAGGCCGCGTGCAGTTCGGCGAGCGCGGCGTCACGCGCGGCTGGATCGAAGGTCTGCCGCGCCTTCTTCACCAGCTCGTCGAACTTGGGGTTGTTGATGAAACCCCAATTGTTCGAGACCGGCGGGGCCATGCCCGATTGCAGGAAGCGCACCAGCGCGAAGAACGGATCCATCGCCGCATAGGTGACGTTGGTTGAGTTTGAACCGTTCGCGCTGGGATCCTTGGCGCCGCGGCGCCAATTGGTGAACAGCGTATTCCACTCGATGACGTCGAGCTGCACGTCGAAATAGCATTCGGCGAGTGCCTGCTGGAGATATTCGTTCATCGGCAGCGGCTGCATCTGGCCCGAGCCGGAGGCCGAGGTCTGGGTCTTCACCGTCAGCTTCTTGTTCGGTCCGAATCCGGCTTCCTGCATCAGCTTCTGCGCAGCAGCCTTGTCGTACTTGATCTCGAAGGTCGGCTTTCCGCGCCAGGGGTGTCCAGGCTCGAAGGTGCCGGTCGCCGGCACCATCAGCCCCGCGAGCAGGCCGTCCTTGAGGCCCTCGCGATCGACGCAGAGGTTCGCGGCCTTGCGGACGCGGATGTCGTTCCAGGGCGAGCCCTCGACGCGCGAGAACTGCCACGGCCAGACATGCGGCTGCTCGTTGGCGTAGAGCTTGAAGCCACGCTGCTTCAATTCGGGCAACGCGTCCGGCGCCGGGGCTTCGACCCAATCAACCTGCCCGGAAAGCAGCGCCGCGGTGCGCGCATTTGCTTCCGGCATCGGCAAGAGCACCATCTTGTCGACCTTGGGCACGCGGTCCTTATTCCAGTAGCTCGCATTCTTGATGAGCTCGAGCCGTTCGCGCGGGGTGAAGCCCGCCATCTTCCACGGGCCGGTGCCCGAAGAGTCCTTGGCGAACGCGGTCCATGCGGCCTGCGACTTCGCCTTGGCGTCAGCACCTTCCGCCTTGTCGTAGAAGGCCTGCCACTTCGCCGGGCTCGCCATGAAGAGATTGGTGAGGTTGATCGGCAGGAAGCTGTCGGGCTCCTTGGTGGTGAGCTCGACGGTCATGTCGTCGATCTTCTTCGCGGATGCCAGCGTCGGCATGCGCGAGGCCGTGACGCCGACCTGGCTGGCGTCGAATTGCGGCGCGTCCTGCTTCAGCACCTTCTCGACATTCCACACCACGGCGTCTGCGTTGAACGGCGAACCGTCATGGAAGGTGACACCCGGCCGCAGCTTGAAAGTCCATTTTGTCTTGTCGGCATCGTCGACCTTCCACTCGGTGGCAAGGCCGGGGATCACCACGCTCGCCTTGTCGGCCGAGGACAGATCCCAGCCGGTGAGCGCGTCGTACATGGTGAGGCCGGTGAAGCGGTTGCCTTCAAAACCCTGATCGGGCTGACCCAGCGTGCGCGGAATATCGGCAGCAGTCATGGCGATGCGCAGCACGGTGTCGGCACTTGCGACGCGCGGCCACGCAGCCGCGCTGCCGAGCGCCAGCAACGCGATCAGCGCCGCGCGGGTCTTGTTTTTATTGATCAGCATTGCCTCAATCCTTTTTCCGGCTTCGATGACTAATTTTGATGCAAACGTATGCAATGGCTATGCCAATGGGGAAACTTTTTCTGAAAATTGCCCCTGCGACGACAAGTCCTTGTGATGACGCGTCGGCGAAAGCACCTCGGTGCCTATTCTGGCATCAAGATTGCAGGTTTGGCTTCGATTGTCCCGGAAGTCTTCCCTGGAGCTTTGGCCTATGCGTATCCGACTATCGACCTGTTTCGCCGTGCTTGCACTGGCGCTGTCCGCGATTCCGGCGGGCGCCGAAACGGTGCTGCGCTACGGCATCTCGATGGCGGACATCCCGCTGACCACCGGCCAGCCCGATCGCGGCGCCGGCGCCTACCAGTTCACGGCCTACACCATCTACGATCCGCTCGTGGCGTGGGAGATGGACGTCGCCGACCGGCCGGGAAAGCTGGTGCCGGGACTGGCCACCGAGTGGAAAGTCGATGACGAGAACAAGACCAAATGGCGCTTCACTCTGCGCAAGGGCGTGAAGTTTCACGACGGCAGCGAGTTCAACGCTGATGCCGTGATCTGGAATCTGGACAAGGTGCTCAACGACAAGGCGCCACAATTCGACAAGCGCCAGAGCGCCCAGGTCAAGACCCGCCTGCCTTCGGTCGCGAGCTACGCCAAGATCGACGACTCTACGGTGGAGATCACCACCAAGACGGTCGATTCCTTCTTTCCCTATCAGATGTTGTGGTTCCTGGTGTCGAGCCCGACGCAGTACGAAAAGCTCGGCAAGGATTGGGACAAGTTCGCCAGTCAGCCCTCGGGGACCGGCCCGTTCAAATTGACAAAGCTGGTGCCGCGCGAGCTCGCCGAGCTCACCAAGAACCCGGATTACTGGAACAAGAAGCGCATTCCCAAGGTCGACAAGCTCGTGCTGGTGCCTATGCCGGAAGCGCTGACGCGCACAAATGCGCTGCTCGCCGGGCAAGTCGATCTGATCGAGACGCCGGCGCCGGATGCCGTGCCGCAGCTCAAGGCCGCCGGCATGAAACTCGTCGACAACGTCACGCCGCATGTCTGGAATTATCATCTGAGCGTGCTGCCGGGTTCGCCCTGGACCGACATCCGCCTGCGCAAGGCGCTGAACCTCGCGATCGATCGTGAGGCAGTCGTTGGACTGATGAATGGGCTTGCAAAACCCGCCAAGGGCCAGGTCGATCCGTCGAGCCCCTGGTTCGGCAAGCCGAGCTTCGAGCTGAAATACGATGTCGCCGCGGCGAAGAAGCTGGTCGAGGAAGCCGGTTACTCCAAGGCGAAGCCGCTGAAGGCGACCTTCATCATCGCACAGGGCGGCACCGGCCAGATGCTGTCGCTGCCGATGAACGAATTTTTGCAGCAGAGCTTCAAGGAGATCGGCATCGATATCGATTTCAAGGTCGTCGAGCTCGAGACACTCTATACGCACTGGCGCAAGGGTGCGGCCGACGAGATGAACGCCGGCATCACCGCCAACAACATCGCCTATGTCACCTCCGATCCGCTCTACGCCATCGTCCGCTTCTTCCATTCGAGCCAGATCGCGCCGGTCGGCGTCAACTGGGGTGGCTACAAGAACCCGAAGGTCGACGCGCTGATCGACGAGGCCAAGCAGACCTTCAACAGCACCAAGCAGGACGAGCTGCTGGCGCAGGCGCACGCGCTGATCGTCGACGACGCCACGCTGGTGTGGGTGGTGCACGACACCAATCCGCACGCGCTGTCGCCCAAGGTCAAGCAGTTCGTGCAGGCGCAACACTGGTTCCAGGATCTCACGACGATCGGGGCGGAGTGAGGGCCGAGGCCGGCACTCAACTTCCGCAAACACCACCGTCGTCCTGGCGAAAGCCAGGACGACACCTCTTATTGAGGCGACGGCCTGCGAGTTCGAACACCGCTGTCGTTCGGTCTAGTGCGCAATTGCGCACGGGGGGCCGGGACCCATAACCACCGAGTTGAGTTCGGCGACGACAGCCAACTCCGATCTGGCGTAACAACTTCTGCTGCGGAGTATGGGTCCCGGCCTGCGCCGGGACGACACGGAGGGTTTGGCCATTAGCAAACGCCCCCTCACTTCGTCAGCAGCGCATAGGCCCCGGTCCAACCCTCCGGCGGCGGATTGACCTGGAATTCCTTGATGCGCACTTCATATAGGTTGAACAGCTTTTCCAGCGTGTCGGCATCCTCGCTCCTGCGCCCGCGTTCGATCGCGTCCAGCGCGCCCTGCCAGTCACGGCTGCGATAGCAGGCGAGCATTTCGATGGTGACGTTGCGCAGCCGCTGGAAGGCGCCTGAATGCATCACGTCCGCGCGGCCGGCGATGGCGTAGATCACTTCCGGCTCGGTCTTGCCCTTGACCATGATGAAGTCGAGTTCGAGGATCGCGAACTTGTCCTTGGCGGCGAGGGCGGTTCTCGAGCCGACGATAATGGGAAAGCCGTACTCCTTCGACTGGCCTTCCAGGCGCGAGGCCAGGTTCACGCTGTCGCCGAGCACCGAATAGTTCTTCTTCAGGTCGGAGCCCATGTTGCCGACGACGCCGATGCCGGTGTTGAGACCGATACCGACATTGAGCGGGATGTAGACGTGGCCGCCATCAATGGCTTCCTGCTCGCGGTCCTTGTTCACCGCGTCGATCTTCTCCAACATCTGGATCGCCGCTTCACAGGCGTTGACCTCGTGCTCGGCATCGTCGAGCGGCGCGTTCCAGAACGCCATGATGGCGTCGCCCATATATTTGTCGATATAGCCCTTCTGATCGATGATCACGTCGGTCAGCGGGGTCAGGAAGCGGTTCATCAGCGCGATCAGGCCCTGCGGATCGTGCTTGTAGGTTTCCGATATGGTGGTGAAGCCGCGCACGTCGGAGAACATGATCGTCATCTCGCGCTCCTCGCCGCCGAGCACCAGCTTTTCCGGCGACTGCGCGAGCTGCTCGACCAGCACCGGCGACATGTATTGCGCGAACATGCCGCGGATCTGCACGCGCTGCCGCTGCTCGCGCACGAAGCTGGCAAAGATCAGCGTCAAATAGATCGCCGTGGTCGAGAGCAGAGGATAAGTGAAGTCGATGAGATAGCGGTGCTGCGCATAGAAGAACCAGGACACTCCGATCAGGATCGCGGCGAAGGTCGCGCCGGCAAGCACGAGGCGGACCGGTCCGAGGTTCGGCGTGAAGATGATGACGAGCAAGCCGATGACGAGCGCGGCGAGCAGCTCGACGCCGAGCGCATAATTCGGCTGGGAGATCACCGCGCCGCTCAGCACACTCTCCAGCACCTGGGCGTGGATCTCGACGCCGGGCATGGTCGAGGACACCGGCGTGGTCTTGATGTCGTTGAGCCCGACCGCGGAGGTGCCGACCAGCACCAGCTTGCCGGCGATCTTGTTCGGCGCAACGGTGTTGTCGAGCACGTCGGCCGCCGAGACGTAGATCGAGGGATCCTGCCGCGCATAATGCACCCAGAGCTGACCGTTCCTGTCGGTTGGGATCTCCACGCCCTTGAGACGCACGGCCCGCACGCCGGTCTTGTCGGTCCGAACCAGCAGCGTTGGCGTGCCCGTGACGACGCGCAAAATCTCGAGGCTGAGCGAGGGCATGACCATGCCTTGGGCGCGCATGATCATCGGCACGCGCCGGATCAGGCCGTCGCGCTCGGTCTTGATCGAGAACAGACCGCGGCCGGCCGCGACCTTCTCGATCTCGGGCACGTTGCGCAACAGCCCGGGAAACTCGAACAGGAAGCGCTCAGCACCCTCTTCGCCGACCGTTGCGACGCCAGTAAAGGGCAGCGACTTGTCGACCTCGGACGAAATCGCCCGCTGCCCGGTCTCGCCCAAGATCACGCGCGAGCGCTTGATCGCTTCGGAGAGTATCTGGTCGTTGCTCGGCAGCTCGCGCAACTTGGCGCGGGTGGCGTCGTCCAGGTAGCGCATCTGGCTCGCGACCAGATCCGGATTGAGCCGGTCGGCCTCCGAGAACACGATGTCGAAGCCGATCGCGACCGCGCCGTGACTGGTGAGATTCTGGATCAGGTCGGCGATCCGCGTCCGTGGCCACGGCCACTGGCCGAGCTTGGCGAGGCTCTTGTCGTCGATGTCGACGATGGTGACCGGCCGCGCCGTCTTGTGACGCGGATCGATCAGCTGAAACATGTCGAAGGTGCGCAGCCGCAGTTCCTGGATCGGCGGCGGATCCCAGAGGCGAGCGCCGGCAAATACGACCAGCAGCGCAAGGCACATCAGCCGCGCAAACCCCAACTTGCGCGCAAACCACCGCCGCAGGATCTTGAGACGTTTCATTTCAGTAGGACTTCCTGCCTCGCATCATACCGTGCGCGCCGATCATGGCGCGCCGGCCCGCGATTGGCCATTCCTGAATGCGGAGGACTATGGAATTTTTGCCGCGGTCGAGCTGCGGGCCGACAGCAGGCAGGCCCGGCCGCGATCAGGTGATATGGAAGATGAAATCGCTACCCTTGAGACTGGCTGCGATCACGTTCTTGAGCAACAGAGCCTCATGCTCGGTGATCGGCGCGCCCTCCAGGGGATTTACCTGCTGCTGCCAGGTGACCAGCGTGTCGTCGGAGTCCTGCTGCTGGACGATGGTGAGATTGTTGGTGGAGCTGACACTCGAGAACTGCCGCAGGTCGATCTTGTCGAGGCCCTCGGTGAAGTCCGTGATGGTGTGCGAGAAGTCGGTGAGGGGTTGCCCGTTATCGTCGTACAGCACGCCCGGTGCGAACACGAACTGATCCTTGGAGTCGCCGCCGGTCAGCGTGTCGTTCGTATCGGTGCCGAAGATGACGTCCTTGCCGCTGGTGCCTTGCAGGCTGACGCCCTGGCTGGTGTCGCCGGCCTCGTTGAAGATGAAGTGGACGGTGTCGAACAGGCCCGTGGTCTTGTCTGTCACCGTCAGCGTGATCTGGTCGGTGTCGGGCGGGGAGGCTCCTGGACTGTAGGTCACGCCATCGGCGAGGGCCGAGTTGATATCGTCGAGGTTGCCGCAAGC
This sequence comes from Bradyrhizobium sp. Ken51, assembly GCF_055807435.1. Classification (NCBI taxonomy): domain Bacteria; kingdom Pseudomonadati; phylum Pseudomonadota; class Alphaproteobacteria; order Hyphomicrobiales; family Nitrobacteraceae; genus Bradyrhizobium; species Bradyrhizobium sp. Ken51. The sequence continues at coordinate 480,280 of NZ_JBVVPB010000003.1, forward strand.
CGTCCCCGGATCGACGCTGCTATCTGGATCATGCCCGGTTACTGCGGTCATCTTGAAGTCGTCCGTCGCGGCACCGGAATCGGTGTCGACGACTGAGAGACGGGTGATGGAGTCGGTGTTCAGCTCGTTGCTGTGCGAGACCTGGAAGTGATCGGTGTTGATGACAGGACCGTAGGCGGGTGGCGCCGTCACTTCCGTATCGATAGTGGTGAGGTCGTGCGAGACAGGCGTCGTTCCGCCGGTGCCCGTCGCCGTAAGATCGATAATCGCGGGCGACGAAGAATCGGTGATTGCACCGGTATAGGTGTCGTCGAGGGCATGCACGCCCAACGCATCCGGCGTCCCGGTGAAGCCATCGGCTGGCACGAACCTGATCAGCGTATCCGTGCTCAGCACCAGTGCGCTCGTGTCGCTGACCAAACCGATGTCGACCCATTGATCGGTGCCGTGGAGCTCGTACTGCCAGATGCCCTGCGCAGCAGAGGCCGTGTCCGACGTCACCGCGACCGCGGTGAAGCTTGCACCGGTGTCGACGTCGTGGAATTTGTCCGTGAACAGGCTGACGATCGTAGCTCCGCCCGGATTGCTCTCGTTGCCCGTAACCGAGGCCAGCGTCGTGCTGTCGAGCGTCGGCGCGTCGTTGGTGCCGTTTATGTTAATGGTGACGACGCCGTTGCCGGTGCCGGTCGCCGTGTGCCCGTCGCTCGGCACGATCGTGTATTGCAGCGAGAGTGTCTGGCCGGCCGCGAGGAAGTCGAAGGCATGGCTGCCCGAATTGAATTCCCACGTGAACTGGGCGTGGTTGGCCGTGCCATTCAGGATTTCGCCAGAGGGCACGGTGAAATAGTTCAGCAGGTCCGAGGCCCACAACCCTTCGAACCCGTCCGCCTTTAGATCGCCCTGGAGATAAACGTCGACATGGTCATTGCGCGCGACGCTGACGTGATCGGCGGTGTCGAGATCGGACAGCGTCAGCGTGCCGGTCTTGTCCAGCCCCGCATCGGTCTCGCTCACGGTGGCGACGGCGCTGTCGCCGCTTGCGGCCGTGATCACCGGCGCGTCGTTGGCGCCTGTTACGTTCACCTCGAACGTCGCCGTGCCGACGGCGCCTTGCGCGTCCGTGGTCTGCACCGTGAACGTATCGATATGATTGCCTTCCGAAAGCGCGTTGATCGAAGCCGCGTCGGGAACGTAGGTGTAGGTGCCGTTTTCGTTGACCGTCAGCGAGCCGTACAGGCCAGCCGTCGTCCCGTGACTATCCGCGTTCAGAACGGCATAGGTCAGCCCCGCCGTCTCGCCATGGTCGGCGTCGCTTCCGACCAACGTTCCCGTGATGTCCGAGAAGCTGTCGGCGATCGCCGTATCGACGAGCGGATCCGTGGTGACCGCGGCCAGGGTCGGTGCGTCGTTCCTGCCGGTGACCGTGATCGTGACGTCGGTTGTGGCGGTCTCGCCGTAATCGTCCGTGATCGTGATGGTGGAAACGACCTTCGCGGTCTGGTCCTTGGCGAGGAAGTCCAGCGCTCCGTCGGCGATCGAATAGCTCCAGGTGACGGTGCCATTGTTCAGCCCAGCCTGCGGCAAAAGCGTCAGTCCGCTCTTGAGCGCCGCGATATCGTCGGGCGTTAGCGAACAGGTGAGATTGGTGATGTGATCGGCGCCAAGCGAGGTCACGGCTCGGCCGGTGATCTGTGCCGTCGGAAGGTCGGTCAGGTCGATGTCGGTGAAGTCGATCGCGCCGGTCGCGGGCGTTGACGTATCGGACGTGGCGAAGTCGCCGGTGGCATCCGCCTGCTCGGACACGCCCCCCGCCAGCACGCCGCCGGCGGTGAAGGCCGGCGCGTGGTCATCGGTCATCGTGATCAGCGTGTGGCCGGTGCCGACGTCACTCCCGGCGAAATGGGCATTGCTGTAGTCGGCGCCGGCCAGGTCCAGGCTGATGTGATTGCCGTCCGCATCGGTTACCGTCAGCACGCCGCCGGTCGCAGGATTGGAATTGGCGACATAGACCGCGCTGGTGCCGAGCCCGTATTTGATCATCGAAAGGTCGATCGTGTCGTTCGCGGAAAGCTCCGCGATCGAGCCGCCGAACGTATCCGTATCGATCTCAAGCGCGGCGCCGTTGCCCGCAAGGTTGATCGTCTGCGCGACCGTACCCTCCAGCTTCAGCAGCGCACCGGCATCGACGGTGACCGAGCCCGTGCCGGTCAGCGAGCCGAACAGCGACAGCTCGCCATCATGGACCTCGATGCTGCCGGTATTGCTGATGGTGCCCGAGATCGACGCCGTGCCCCAGCTGTCGATGTGGTTGTGATTGACGAGGCCGGGCCCACTCAGGGAGATCGAGGCGCCGTTGAGGAGATCGATGACACCGTCATTGAGGATCGTCGACGCATTGCCGAACACGCTCGTGCCGGCGACCGTCCAGGTGCCGCCGGACTCGTTGTTGAAGGTCGCGGTGGCGACCGAGATATTGCCGTTGATGTGGCCGGTGTTGTTGATCGTGATGCTGCCACCGATCTCGACAATCGCATCGGTCGCGGAGGTCACGCTCGAGGCGGCGGCCGGCCCGATGGTGCCCGAATTGTCGATCACCGAACCAGTCGTGTCCTGCTGGACGTGGATCGCCGCATTGCTACCGGCGCCCACGATCGAGCCGGAATTGACGATGTGGATCGAACCGGTCGCGCCCGAAAACTCCAGCGTCGCGCCGACATCGACGATCACCTGGCCTGAACCGGCGATGCCGCCCGCAAGGTCGAGCGTGCCGCTCTGGACCTCGATAATACCGGTATTGGTGACGCTGCCCGTGACCGTATCGACGCCAGCGCTGTAGAGATTGCCGGCATTGCTCAGGCTGCCACCGTTGATCGAGACGTCGGTCAGAAAGAGCTTCGAGGTGCCGTCGACCGTGATCGACCCGGCACTGGTGTTGCTGACGGTGAGATTTGCCAGCTTCAGCGTGCCGTGGTTGACCGCCTCAAGAGCCGCGGTGTTGGCGATATCCTCACCGGAAACGTCGAGCACGCCGCCGTTCGCCTGAATGAGATTATGATTGGTGATGGCATGAAGCGTGGCGGGATCGATCGTCAGCGTGCCGCTGGTGACCGTGATCGTGCCGGTGTTGGTGATGTCGGCGTTGTTGACCGCGCTCGTGCCGGTCGATTTCAAGGTCCCGGCAATCGTCACCGTACCGCCGTCGATGGTGGCGCCCTGGAGATCGAGTGTCGAGTTGGACTCGACCGAGACACTACCGCTGCCGATATTGGTCACCGTCATCCCGATCAGCTTCAGCGTTCCATGATCGATCGCCGCCAGCGTGCCGGTGTTTGCGATGACTTCGCCGTTGATGTCGAGCTCGGCGCCATTGGCCCGGAGGATGCCGCCATTCGCGATCGAGGTTGCGGAGGTCGTCGCCAACAGCGTCAACGCGCCGAGGGTTGCCTCGATCAGATAGTCGTTCGAGATGTTGGCGTCGGTAATCGAAGTTGCGCCGGTCGAATTCAGCGTGCCCGAAACATTGAGCGTGCCGCCGGTCAGGCTCGCACCGTTCAATGTCAGCTTGCTGCTTGCATCGACCTTGACCGTGCCATGATTTGCGATTGCGGTGCCCGCAACAGTCACGTCATCCAGCGTTAGGATGACGCCGCTCTCAACCGTCACGGCAGTCGCGCTCAGCGTCGCTGATTGATCGATCTTGCTGGCGCCGGTGACGTCGATTGTGCCGGCGCCGTTGACGGTTCCACCCGAAATCTCCGTGCCCGACAGTGTCAGCGTCTGGCCGGCGTCGACCGTCACCGTGCCGGTATTGGTCACGACGTCGTTGAGCAGCGTCGCAGCGCCGGCGATCTTCAGCGTGCCGGTATTGGCGACCGCGCCACCCTGGATGCTGGCGCCGTCCTTGAGCTTGACGGTGTTGTCGAGCTCGATGCCGGCATTGTTCGTGATAGTCGAGCCCGACACTGTGATGCCGTCCAGCGTCAGCTTGGCATCGGCGCTAACTGTGGCCGTGCTCAGCGTGGCGCCGCCGTCGATCTTGCTGGCGCCGATGACGTCGATGGTGCCGGCGCCGTTGACGGCCCCGCCCGAGATCTCCGTGCCTGACAGTTTCAGCGTCTGGCCGCCATCGACCGTCACCGTTCCGGTGTTGGTCACGACGTCGTTGAGCAGCGTCGCGGCGCCGGCGATCTTCAGCGTGCCGGTATTGGCGACCGCGCCACCCTGGATGCTGGCGCCGTCCTTGAGCTTGACGGT